>NZ_JALKVM010000344.1:0-7145 GCF_057440575.1 Johannesbaptistia floridana | reverse complement strand
CTTATGTACTAAATTAACCTCAGAAAAAGTTCATTTCTCTTTCGCCGAAGATCGTGGCTATAGAACAAACATACTGAATATGCCTTGAGTGTCAACCAATTTTTAAGGGCGATCGCATTAATTCTTTAACTCATTACTTCAAAACTTCAAAACTTCAAGACTTCAAAACTCCAAGACTTCAAAACTCCAAGACTTCAAGACGTCTTACTTCAAGACGTCTTACTCATTACTCATTACTCATTACTCATTACTCATTACTCATTATTCATCCACAACCAGTAACATTAGGTAAAGATGCAATATCTGAGTTTATTGTCACCCTCTCAGTTTTTCTGGTCAAGCTAACAATTTGACCATTGATGGAGATATACTTATATTGAGCTAAAGCTGCGGTAGATAAACTAAAAGTGGCAAATATTGCTAAAGAAGCGATTTTTTTAAGCATGTTTTGTTTCTGAAATCTACACTACTAATATTATTTAATTGGTTATCAAAAATTCTACTCATCTGGATTAGTAATTTCTTTTTGAGGGAAACATTCTTCTGCTTGCTCACATTTCTTGAGGATAATCTTGCCAAAGGGTAGTAGTTTTATGTAAGCTTGTATAGTCCCCATTCCCTAAAATTAAATGGTCTAATATAGGAATATTCAAAAACTGGGCCGCTTTCAGTAATTGTTCCGTTAGAAGAATATCTTCTTGTGATGGTTCTGTATTGCCTGTAGGGTGATTATGGGCAATAATTAGTTTAGCTGAACCTTGGCGAATAGCTTCACGAAAAATTTCCCGAGGATGGGCCAGAGTTTCTGTAGCTGTTCCAATAGTAATTAACTTATTACTAATTAAACAGTTTTTGATATCTAACATCAGAATAGAAAATTTTTCTTGAGTTTGCCACATCAAATCATGGCTAAAAACCGCCGCCGCCGCCTTAGGACTATCAATCAAAGCACGTTGATTAGGTCGTAACTGAAATGTTCTTTTCCCTAACTCGATGGCTGCAAGAATTGCTGTAGCCTTCGCTGGTCCTACTCCGGGAATGTTCATCAATTCTTGAGGGGTAACATTTCTTAATACATCTAAAGGGTCGCGTTTGTCCTGTCCTAATTGTTGAAGTATATGTTGTCCTAATCCTACTGCTGAAAGTTTGCCTTTGCCTTGGCCTGTACCTAGTAAAATAGCAATCAATTCAGCATTAGAAAGACTCGTTACACCAATACTTAGTAATCTCTCGCGAGGACGCTCACTAATTGGCAAATCAGCAATTCTTAGGTTATAAACCATTTTAGTGTTACGGAAAAAGACATTTTTGAATTTGAAAATATTCTATATATTGTAGACTTATTTAGCTCACATCTTCCACCAGTACTTATGTACCAAATTATTGTGGTCATCCCTCACCATTAAACCTCGTCCCTCAGAAAAAGTATCAATTTCAATTCCTAAAGATACTTTAGAGTCTTTAAAAACAATTGCTCACAATCAAGATATGTCTTTAGAAGCTCTCTTAAAATTCTATATCGGACAAGGTTTACGTCAAGACCTGGAGTGTGAAAAAATCCATAGAAATGATTAATGTACTATA
The DNA here is from genome assembly GCF_057440575.1 of Johannesbaptistia floridana. Lineage (NCBI taxonomy): Bacteria > Bacillati > Cyanobacteriota > Cyanophyceae > Chroococcales > Cyanothrichaceae > Johannesbaptistia > Johannesbaptistia floridana. Next base: position 5,561 of record NZ_JALKVM010000344.1, on the reverse strand, counting down.
CAACAGGTAATGTAAATAAAGATTTATACTATTACATGCGATCGCCATGACTGGCGCGGACACTTTTGGTGAGGGCCTTGTCCCACCGCTGTTCTCTATTCCCTAACTCATTTTAACTTTTAATTAAGCCCACCCAATACTGCTTTTGTTAAGAGAAAATTATTGATTAGAGTAAGGTTGAAAGGAGATTAGGTACAAAGCCAAAAACCCCTCTCCCTGCTCAGAAGCTCCCTGCTCCCTGCTTTCTCAGAAGGAATATGTTTGATTCAAAACCTACGCAGTATTGTAAGCCCACCTACTTATTAAACAGATAAGCTTTTGAATACGAAATATTGATGGTGCGTTACACTTCGTTAACGCACCCTACTAAATTCTGAATACGCCTTTTTGGTCAACCAATTTTTAAGCGTTTCGCATTAATTCAAAACTCATTACTTCAAAACTCATTACTCATTATTCATCCACAAGTAAATGAGTGATAAAGATGCGAGGGTCTAAGTTAACGCACCCTACTACTACTATTACATGCGATCGCTTAGGATAAGATCAGAAATTTCGCCCATGGGCGAAATTATTTTTTGTACAATATATAGCACTACGCATTAATATGTGGAAACCAATTTTTAAGCGTTTAGTATTAATTCTTTTATTCAAAACTTCAAAACTTCAAAACTTCAAGATTCATCCACAAGTAAATGAGTGATCAAGATGCGAGGGTCTGAGTTAACGCACCCTACTACATTCTAAATTCTTCATTCTTCATTCTTCATTCTACATTCCATATACCACTGTCTAAAGGTTTGTTTTGGTATGGTAGGCATACGGCGATGTCTCACCCAAGGATTATATAGTTTATTAGCAAATAAACCTGGAAATCTGCTCATAATCTCTTGTTCGCCGATATTTTCCGCGGCGCGATACAGTTGAGGATTACCCAGTATAGTTCCCAAAGCTTTTAGGGTTAAACTCTTATTGAGGGGGAGTAATTTGCGTTTAGCGATTACCCGACGCCATTGATAGATTTGTTGAGGAATATCTATTTTAACTGGACAAACATCACCACAAGAACCGCAAAGAGTCGAAGAATAGGGTAAGTTGCTATACTTAACAATATCAAAGGTAGGGTCTAAAATAATACCCAGAGGACCAGAATAAACCGAACCATAACTTAATCCGCCACTGCGACGATAAACAGGACAAGTATTCAGACAGGCGCCACAACGGATACATTTAAGAGATTCCCAAAACTCAGCCATCCCTAAACGTTCACTACGTCCATTATCTACTATGACTATGTGCATTTCTCCTCCCTTTCTAGGACCTGTAAAGTGGGAGGTATACTGAGTAATAGGAGAACCTAAAGCGCTGCGAGACAATAAACGGATAAATACTGCTAAATGTTCTACCTTGGGAATTACTTTCTCAATCCCCATACTGGCAATGTGGAGAGAGGGTACACTTGCACCAATATCCGCGTTACCTTCGTTAGTACAAACTACAAAAGTTCCTGTTTCAGCAATACCATAGTTAACTCCAGTCATTCCCGCATCTGCCGCTAAAAAGCGAGGACGTGCATTATTGCGCATCACCTCGTTAAGATAGTGAGGGTCATTATTATTGGGGTCACTATCAATCTCTCTGGCAAATAAAGCCGCTACATCTTCACGGGTTTTGTGAATAGCTGGCATAACTATATGACTAGGAGGTTGATGGTCTAATTGTTGAATTCTCTCACCTAAGTCTGATTCTGTGACAGTAATTCCTCTCTTTTCTAAAAAGGGGGTCATCTCACATTCATCCTGCAACATAGATTTACTCTTGATTAGAGATTTGACTTGGTGAGAACTAAGTAAATCATAAACTATGTTATTATGTTCGGCACCATCTCTAGCCCAATGTACGTGAATTCCGTTAGCTTTAGCTTTAGCTTCAAATTCTTCGAGATATTCCCCTAAATGGGTGAGAGTATGGGCTTTGATTTGAGAGGCTAATTCTCGCAATTGTTCCCATTCCGGCAGTTTAGCTGCGGCGCGATCGCGTTTTTGTCTAACATTCCACAGATATTGATCATGTTTTGTTTGGTGGTCTTGATTGGCTATGAATGCTTCTGCGGCAGCCGCTTGATTTACTGGTTTACTCATAATTAATTACCATTAAGAACTTGAGCGATATGAATTACTTTTAAATCTAAATTACAATGTTCAATAATTCCTTTTTGGTGCATTAAACAGGTCATATCAGCAGATACTATATATTCTGCACCATTACGAAGATGGTCTGTCACCTTGTCATAACCCATTTGGGCTGAAACTGCTTCTTCAAATACAGCAAAAGTACCACCAAAACCGCAACATTCATCAGGTCGGTCTGGAGTAATTAGTTGGATTCCTTTTACTTTCTCTAAAAGATTCACAGTTTTAGAGAAAAAGGGTAACATTAGTTCTGATGGTTGAGCGTGTCCTATACCACGTAAAGAACTACAACTATTATGTAGACCAATTTTATGGGGAAATTCTGCCCAGGGTAACTCTTTGACTTGCAGGATATCGTGAAGAAATTCTACTAAATCATAGGTTCGACTGCGCACCTGTTTTACTGCTTCGGTTTGGGGGATAGCGTCAAAATTATCTCGAATGTGGTGGACACAACTCCCAGAAGGTCCAATAATATATTCAAAATCTCGAAAATTCTCAATAAATAAATTTTCTGCGGCAACCGCATCATCTTGACAGCCATTAGTAGCCATTGGTTGACCACAACAGGTTTGATTCAGGGGATATTCCCATTCTACTTCCAACTTTTCTAAGAGTTCTACTGTAGCAATACCTACTTCAGGGAAAAAGGCATCAATATAACAGGGAATAAATAAACCAACTTTCATAATAATAAAAATACTTTGAGGCTACGAGGTCCTTGGGCGCCGTGAATAATTACTGCTTCTATATCTCCAGTAGCTGAAGGTCCAGCAATAAATACTCCATAGGGTGAACTTGTTAAGTTTATTTTATTATAGGCGGCGTGCATATCTTTTACAAGTTTTCCTGTATCGAGGATTACAATTAAATGCTGAGTCAGAAAAGCTAAAGCATTAATTTTTAACTCTGCTTCGGTTAACCAAACTGCTGCTGTTTCTGCCACTCCAAATTGTGCTTTGACTATCGCTACATCTACATCTGCTAAATCTTGAGGTTTGGTGGTATCTGTTAGAGTTATTGTTCCTGTAATTTCGGGAATGGTGCTACAAATTACTTGAGCTTCCGGGTATAATTGTCTTATTCTCGGTTCAATTTCTTTGATATCTTTGATTTCAATCGCTTCTCCCCCCATAGCTGCTAATTGAACTTTAAATGCTGATAATAAGTCTATTGATTCTTCCTGAGGAAAAGGGGTTAATTCGGGAAGAGGGATTGCGGGAGGTTGATTTTTTTTGACTCCGGCTAAGATACTATTTCTACTATCCATATTCTGTATTCTGTGTTTCTCAGTTTATTTTTTGATTATAATCAATTCGTCAATGCACCAAAATTTTATAACTTTACAGTAACACTTTCAAGTTAATCATCTTCTTAGGAAAACTTACTTTTTCATCAGACTTGAGAGTAACAAAGCTAAAAAAGGACTTAGTACTATTAAAAAACTACCAATATAAGTTATTGTATTAGCTTGAAAGTGTTCAGTTTTTAAATATAATTTATCACCGAGAATAATTAACCAAGATGATAGAGTATAGATTACAAGTAAAAATACTGCATTTTCAGTCAATCTTTTAACGAATAGCTTGGTTATTTTTTCAGATTTTTCCCTACTTGTGAATAAACAATAAAAATAGCAGTTTACAATTATATTCACCAAGAAAAATACAATAATGATTAATAAAAAATTGTTCTGGTTAAGGAAAAAAATTGGGATAATTTGACAAATTACGTAAGCACATAAGCAAGAAATAACTAGTAATGAGGTAGGCACAAAAATGTTAACTAGTATGAGCATAATCTTGTATAGATTACATAGCAGAGCTTTTACGTATTCAAATAATATTATGGCAGCACATTGTACTCCTCGAAGTATGTAAAAGCCAAATTTACTCAAAAAATTGAATAAGGTTTTAAGTAATACTATTAAACATTGTAAAATCAATCTTAAGATTGAAAATGCTATTGAATTTATAGCATTTAAAATTCTCATAGCAATGGTGACAATTGAAGCATAAATTTTAACAGTAAAATTAGCTAATACGTTTATAAAAGTAATATTTGATTTGAAGACATATTGCCCTAAAATATCTAAATTTAATCGAGGTGTTGAGGGAATAAAAGATATGATATCTTCTGCTAAACGATTATTTTCTTGAATTATACTTTTGATTTGACGTTGATATTTACTATTATTCTTTACTATAATCACTAAATTAAAAATTATAATAGGGATGATTATTCTCAAACTTAAAATTGTATAAGTTAACCTGAAGTTTTGTTTGAAAAATAAACTTAAAAAAACGTTTTGGAACCACGAGTATCTAAATACGGCTAAACACAATAAACATATAAAACAAAAAAAACATATAAAAATAAACAAACCACTTAACCATTCATCATCATGGGAAGTTAGTGAATCAAATGAATTTACAATTATCGCAATAAAGGAACATAAAGTTAGAAAAATTGAGATGATTAGGATTGAGTATAATAAGTAATCGTCGCTTTCAAAAAAAGCCGACTCTGATTTAACAAAGACTATAAATAATAAGAGGTTAACAATAATGGCCGTCAATAAACCACAAATTGAACAATATTCTTTTTTAGAAAAAATATATTTTTGGCAGATATTCTCCTTGGCATAATATAAGTTAGCAAGGACAAACAAGAAATATATCATGAAGACAACTATTAAACATAAATCTAGATATAAACCCTGATTAATTAGTTTAATTAATGGTAAAAATATCTTAATATCTATTTTTATTTCAGTTATATTAAATTCCAGAGAAATGGTTTTAAATAAATAGAAAGAACAACCACTGACTATAGTTGTTGTTATAAAAAAAACAAGACTAGCTAAATTACTAATAAATAAATCTAAATTTATGTTTCTCAGTAATCCCCAAGGACTTAAGATAATTACTAGAATCAAATATAACAGCGGATTAAGATTTTTAATAAAATTATATATATATATGATTTTTTCATCCACTGAATCTTGATTGGGCAGAAGGAAATCTGTAAACTGATAATAATCTACAAATATTTGTAAAAGATAAAAAACTAATGTGTAGTAAAAAAGAATGATTATAAGTGGTATCCAAGGATTATATTCTAATTTAAACATAATTAAGTTTTTTTAAGGAAGTAGGCTTTGAGACTTTGATTTTATCATAATACATGAGGGCCCAAGTTCATGGGGTGACAAAGAAGCACGCTCTGTAAACAGCGTACCTCACACCAAAGCATCTATACCTAATGTTACTGGTTGTGGATGAATTATGAGTTTTGAAGTTTTGAAGTTTTGAAGTTTTGAAGTAATGAGTTAAAGAATTAATGCGATCGCCCTTAAAAATTGGTTGA
>NZ_JALKVM010000343.1:0-7153 GCF_057440575.1 Johannesbaptistia floridana | reverse complement strand
AATCAATGATGATTCTGATAAACTCTGTTCCAATCTTATCGCAAAAAGGGTTCTGTTGTAAAAAATTTCTGTAGTTGGGTAGCGATGTTAATATATAAAAAAATGAAGACATTTGCTGTCAATAAATTATTTTAATAATAATAACTTTTACCTAGTGCGATCGCCTTACTAATCTGTTTGTATCTCAACTCATATCTTGCACTCCCAAAAAAGTACTGAAATTGGCCAACAGGCTCCGAATCAATTTTTAAGGGGTTAGGATCAACTCATTACTCATTACTATAGCAGTACTTGTTGACATGTTTGACATTTTGATCCCCCCTAACCCCCCTTGAAAAAGGGGGGAAAGAGCTTTATTTTGATGTCAAACACCATAATGCGTGGAGCTATAATTAGTTGCTCACTCAACCACCACCAGTAACTTTGGGTAAAGATGCGAGGGTCTGAGTTTTACCTGGTGCGATCGCCTTACTAATCTCTTTGTATCTCAACTCATATAGCAATTCCAAAAAAGTACTATTTGCATCAATATCTCATAATATAACTGATTAAACGGACTTGATATTACTTCAAAACTTCAAAACTCCAAGACTAATTACTCATTACTTCAAAACTCATTACTTCAAAACTCATTACTCAATTATGTTATGCTATTTTTAATTACTAAAATTGTAAGCAGATTATGCCTATCTGTCTCAACCCTAGCTGTCAAAACCCAGATAACCCAGATAACAATAACCTCTGCCATGGTTGTGGTGCTAACTTAGCACAAAGTACAATTACCTACGATTTTGAAGACTATCGCATCATCAAAATTTTAGGACAAGGAGGTTTCGGTCGCACCTACCTAGCAGAACAAATCAGAGTCTTTAACCGCCAAGTGGTGATTAAAAAACTAATTTCTACAGAGGCCACAAACACTCAAGCTAAGCAAATAGTTCAGAACTTGTTTGAGAGAGAGGCGAAGAAACTGTCTGAATTAGAACATCCTCAAATACCGGAGATTTACGACTATTTTAGTAAAGATGATAGTTTTTATTTGGTGCAACAGTATATTGAAGGGGAAAACCTCTTAGAGGAGTACAAGATTCAAGGGCGATTTAGTGAAGAGAAAATAGAAGAGATTCTCAACTCCATCTTACCAGTGTTAGCCTATCTGCAAGAGCAAAATATTCTGCACCGAGATATTAAACCAGAAAATATCATGCGCCGGGGTCAAGATGGAACTTTGTTTTTAATTGACTTTGGGGCAGTAAAAGAAGTAGAGGGTAACCCTCAGACCCAGATGACTAGCATATTTACTCCAGGATATGCAGCCAGAGAACATATCAAGGGAAGGCCAACAGCAGCGAGTGATATCTATAGCTTGGGTGCAACTTGTATTCGTTTATTCACAGGCTGCCTGCCAGTAGGGGGAAAAGATGTAATTTACAATGACGATGATAATAAATGGACATGGAGAGAATATCTAGAGGCAAGAAAGCTGAAGATTAAGCCGAAATTAGCAGAAATACTGGATAAGATGGTCACAGATTCCTTGAGAGCGCGTTATACAAATGCTCAGGCAGTAATAGATGATTTATCATCGTTAAAATCGGCACCCCCTACTCCACAAGCAAAACCACCCACAATACCCACTGTAACTGTAGAATCACCATCTAGTTCACCACCAAAACCACCAACAATACCCACTGTAACCGTGCCATCATCTTCTTCCCCTATATCCCGAGGTAAGGTGTTGAAATGGTTGGGAGCATTTGGAGGAGGTGCTTTAGCATTTGGGGGAATTAGTAGTTTGTTTAAGTCACAACAAGAGCAACTCCCCAGTAATCCACCATCACCAGTTCCGTCATCAGATACACCGGGTACTGAATTTAACTATGAAGTAGTAAAAGTGAATAGGCGTGGAGAAATTATTGAAACTAGAAATGAAAGCAACAAATATCAACGCTTTGATTTAACTGAAGGAGTAAGCATAGACTTTGTCTATATACCAGGAGGGAAATTTACCATTGGTTCACCAGCAACTGAAGTAAATAGAAGTGATCATGAAGGACCACAAACAGAGATAACTTTGAAACCATTCTGGTTAGGGAAATATCCAGTGACTCAAGCTCAATATCAAGCAGTAATGGGAGAAAATCCGGCTTATTTCCCAGGAAATAACCGACCTGTAGAGACGGTAAGTTGGAACGATGCCGTTAAGTTTTGTGAAGAAGTGAGCAAAAAGTTAGGAAAAGAGATACAATTACCATCAGAGGCGCAGTGGGAATATGCTTGCCGTGCCGGGACAACTACTCCTTTTTACTTTGGGGAGACTATAACTAGTGAATTGGCCAATTATGATGGCAATTATACCTATGCTGATGAACCAAAAGGAGGGGTGCGACTAGAAACGACAGAAGTGGGAATATTTCCTCCTAATGCCTTTGGATTATATGATCTGCACGGAAATGTGTGGGAATGGTGTTTAGATAACTATATAGATAACTATCGAAATATACCGTTAGATGGAAAACCTTTTCTTCTTTCTGAAAGTGGTGTTACAAAATTACTCCGTGTTCTTTCAAGAAGGCGTAGCATCAAAGTAATCCGTGGTGGTGCATTGAACAACTCCCCGTTGGGCTGCCGCGCTGCCTCTCGCAATGGGAACAGCCCCGGCTTCGCGAACGGCTACTACGGCTTTCGTGTGGTGGTAGTCGGCGAAACCCTTTAGCCCTTTTACCCTTTTGCCGCTAGGCGGCAAATTTAGGTTGTGCAAGTAGTATGTATGTACTTATTTAGATTGTAGGGATCATACGCTTTGGTTAGTTTAGATAAACTTCTACAAGATAATCATAATAGAGTAAAATTGAGAAAAAGTCAAGTAAATAATCAAAAGAATAGGTAACCTATATGAAGAAATTATCGACCCAGAAAATCTCTACCTAGCTGCAAAAAAAGCACAAAAAGGTAAAAGAAATAGAGCTAATGTAATCGCATTTCACGAGAATCTAGAAAAAGAAATCAGAAAACTACAGGAAGAACTTAGTAGCAAAACTTATCAACCAGGAGAATATCATACCTTTTATCTCAAAGAGAAAAAGACACGCTTGATTTCGGTCGCTCCCTATCGCGATCGCCTAGTGCATCATGCTCTTTGTAATATAATTATGCCTATTTTTGATGTAAGTTTTATCGACCATTCCTAGGCTAATAAAACTGAGGGGTAAGTTTTAGGGTCTCTGAGTAAGTCAAAACTTGACTGGATAATGGATAGAAAGTTAGCTCACGCCCTTGGTAAGCTCCCCAGAAGCGAGGGCGCCAATAGCGCACCAGCATATTCAGATAAAGCCCACAGCAAAGCATCTTTACCAATTCTCAATGACTATGACCACCATTACAGATTATTTTGTAACCAGGTCAAAACATCATCTTGAGATTGAAAATCAAATAATGCTTCCCCTAAATTCTCCAATGATTCTACAGATAAACTGCGAATTTGGCCCTCTAAATCTGGAGAAATTCCGGGAAAACGACGATTTAGCTGACGAATTATCAGGTTTGCTTCTCCTTCCTTTTTCCCTTGTTGCATACCTTGTTGCATACCTTCTGCGATAGCTTTCGCTCGGTCTTGTTGATATAGTGGTTTTAAACGCATAATTAGTTCCTCAGTTTCTGAATCTCTTTCCTTTTGGGCAAATAAGTTCTGCTCTAAATTATATAACTGTTCTAAAACACTTGACTTGAAGGGATTATTCTCTTCTAATGAGTTTACCTCTTCAAGATGTTAAAATATCAAAAAATGAAGACATTTGCTGTCAATAAATTATTTTAATAATAATAACTGTTACCTGATGCGATCGCCTTACTAATCTGTTTGTATCTCAACTCATATCTTGCACTCCCAAAAAAGTACAGAAATTGGCCAACAGGGGAGAATCAAAATTTAATAGGTTAGGATCAATTCTTTAACTCATTACTATAGCAGTACTTGTTGACATGTTTGACATTTTGATCCCCCCTAACCCCCCTTGAAAAAGGGGGGAAAGAGCTTTATTTTGATGTCAAACACCATAATGCGTGGAGCTATAATTACTTCCTCACTCAACCACCACCAGTAACATTAGGTAAAGATGCGAGGGTCTGAGTTATCGGCTATCGCCTTACTAATCTGTTTGTATCTCAACTCATATCTTGCACTCCCAAAAAAGTACAGAAATTGGCCAACAGGGGAGAATAAAATTTTAATAGGTTAGGATCAATTCTTTAACTCATTACTTCAAGACTTCAAAACTCATTACTCATTACTCATTACTCATTACTCAGTTATCAATTATGTTATGCTATTTTTAATTACTAAAATTGTAAGCAGATTATGCCTATCTGTCTCAACCCTAGCTGTCAAAACCCAGATAACCCAGATAACAATAACCTCTGCCATGGTTGTGGTGCTAACTTAGCACAAAGTACAATTACCTACGATTTTGAAGACTATCGCATCATCAAAATTTTAGGACAAGGAGGTTTCGGTCGCACCTACCTAGCAGAACAAATCAGAGTCTTTAACCGCCAAGTGGTGATTAAAAAACTAATTTCTACAGAGGCCACAAACACTCAAGCTAAGCAAATAGTTCAGAACTTGTTTGAGAGAGAGGCGAAGAAACTGTCTGAATTAGAACATCCTCAAATACCGGAGATTTACGACTATTTTAGTAAAGATGATAGTTTTTATTTGGTGCAACAGTATATTGAAGGGGAAAACCTCTTAGAGGAGTACAAGATTCAAGGGCGATTTAGTGAAGAGAAAATAGAAGAGATTCTCAACTCCATCTTACCAGTGTTAGCCTATCTGCAAGAGCAAAATATTCTGCACCGAGATATTAAACCAGAAAATATCATGCGCCGGGGTCAAGATGGAACTTTGTTTTTAATTGACTTTGGGGCAGTAAAAGAAGTAGAGGGTAACCCTCAGACCCAGATGACTAGCATATTTACTCCAGGATATGCAGCCAGAGAACATATCAAGGGAAGGCCAACAGCAGCGAGTGATATCTATAGCTTGGGTGCCACTTGTATTCGTTTATTCACAGGCTGCTTGCCAGTAGGGGGAAAAGATGTAATTTACAATGACGATGATAATAAATGGACGTGGAGAGAATATGTAGAGGCAAAAAAGCTGAAAATTAAACCGAAATTAGCAGAAATCCTAGACACAATGGTTAGGGATTCTCTGAAGGAGCGTTATCCAGATGCTCAGGCAGTAATAAGGGATTTATCTTTGTTGAAACCAGTTCCTTCTACTCCACAAGCAAAGCCATCAACGATACCTACTGTAACTCTAGAATCATCATCTACTCCACAAGCAAAACCATCAACAATACCTACTGTGACTGCGCCATCATCTTCTTCCCCCATATCCCGAGGTAAGGTGTTGAAATGGTTGGGAGCATTTGGAGGAGGCGTATTAGTATTTGGCGGAATCAGTACTGTTCTCAAACAACGACAAGATGATTTTCCAGAATTTAACTATGAAGTAGTAAAAGTGAATAGGCGTGGAGAAATTATTGAAACTAGAAATGAAAGCAACAAATATCAAAGCTTCGATTTAGGTTCAGGAGTAAGCATAGACTTTGTCTATATACCAGGAGGAAAATTTACCATTGGTTCACCAGCAACTGAAGCAGGTAGAGGTAATGAGGAGGGACCACAAACAGAGATAACTTTGAGACCATTCTGGTTAGGGAAATATCTAGTGACACAAGCTCAATATCAAGCAGTAATGGGAGAAAAGCCCGCTAGTTTCATAGGAAGTAACCTACCTGTAGACAGGGTAAGTTGGAACGATGCAGTTAAGTTTTGTGAAGAAGTGAGCAAAAAGTTAGGAAAAGAGATACAATTACCATCAGAGGCGCAGTGGGAATATGCTTGCCGTGCCGGGACAACTACTCCTTTTTACTTTGGGGAGACTATAACTACTCAATTGGCTAATTATGAGGGAAATTATACCTATGGTGATGAACCAAAAGGGGAGTATCGAGAAGAGACCACAGAAGTAGGAATTTTTCCACCCAATGCTTTTGGATTATATGATCTGCACGGAAATGTGTGGGAATGGTGCTTAGATGACTATATAGATAACTATCGAAATATATCATTAGATGGAAAACCTGTTTTCTCAGGAGCAAGTAGTATAAAGGTACTCCGTGGTGGTTCATGGTTCCTCAACCCGATGTTCTGCCGCGCTGCCACTCGCTTTGGGAACCTCCCCGGCAGCGCGTACAGCGGCTACGGATTTCGTGTGGTGGTGGTCGGCGAATCCCTTTAGCCCTTTTACCCTGCCGCCGCTAGGAGCGAATTTGTGGCACAAAATTGGTATGAATATACTTATTTAGATTATGCAGATTATATGCTTTAGTTACTTTAGATAAACTTGTACAGTAAAGTCATAATAGAGTAAAATAAGTATTCATCCGAACTTGATATTAGTGGGTAAGTTTTAGGGTCTCTGAGTAAGTCAAAACTTGACTGGATAATGGATAGGGAGTTAGGTATTGCCCTTGGTGAGCTCCCCAGAACTCAGACCCTCGCATCTTTACCCAAAGTTACTGGTTGTGGATGAATTATGAGTAATGAGTTTTGAAGTAATGAGTAACGAGTAAGAAGTCTTGAAGTCTTGAAGTACTAAGCAAGAAGTTTTGAAGTTTTGAAGTTTTGAAGTAATGAGTAGAAGAATTGATGTTAAACCCCTAGGAGACAAAGATTATAGAGAATTAACCATAAAGAACATTTTTCCTTAACATTAGTACATAAGTTCTGGTGGAAGATATGAGCAGAAGCGAGGGCGCCAATGGCGCACCAGCATGTTCAGATAAAGCCCACAGCAAAGCATCTTTATCAATTCTCAATGACTATGACCACCATTACAGATTATTTTGTAACCAGGTCAAAACATCCTCTTGAGATTGAAAATCAAATAATGCTTCCCCTAAATTCTCCAATGATTCTACAGATAAACTGCGAATTTGTCCCTCTAAATCTGTAGAAATTCCGGGAAAACGACGATTTAACTGACGAATTATCAGGTTTGCTTCTCCTTCCTTTTTCCCTTGCTGCATACCTTGCTGCATACCTTGCTGCATACCTTGCTGCATACCTTGCTGCATACCTTGTT
>NZ_JALKVM010000342.1:0-7175 GCF_057440575.1 Johannesbaptistia floridana | reverse complement strand
AGTGTTTTAGGCCAAGGAAACCATGCTACCACTTACAAAGCACTTGACCTGAAAACTAACACCGAAGTAGCCCTAAAAATACTCCCTTGGCAGGCAATACAACAATGGAAAACCTGGGAACTCTTAGAAAGAGAAGCCAAGGTTTTAGCCCAATTAGACCATGATAATATACCCAAATATATTGACTTTTGCGGTGATAAACCACAACAACAGGAAATTTTTCTCATAGTGCAAGAATTAGCCCCAGGTAAATCCCTCTCAGAATGGGTAAAACAAGGATGGCGCACCAGTGAAGCCGAAGTCAGAGATATTGCCCAACAAGTATTAGAAATTTTCCAATATTTACATAATTTAGACCCCCCCGTGATTCATCGGGATATTAAACCACAGAACTTGTTACGCACTAAGGAAGGGAAAATATATTTAGTAGATTTTGGTTCAGTACAAAACACTTACTACAGTACGATGATGCGAGGCAGTACGGTAGTAGGAACTTATGGATATATGGCTCCAGAACAATTTGTAGGCAAATCTCTCCCCCAAACAGATTTATATGGTTTAGGAGCAACATTATTATATCTGTTAACCCACAGTGAGCCCACAGTATTTAGCCATAATAGCCTCAAACTAGATTTAGAAGATAAAGTAAAAGTATCTCCTGAGTTATTGTGGTGGTTAGAGAAAATATTAGACCCAGATGTAGATAATCGCTTTAAAAGTGCTGAGGAGGCATTATTAGCCTTAAATAAACCCAAAGTGGGGAAAGTGCGGTCATTATTTACCAGAAAAACCGGAAGAGGGTTAGCAGTGGGGGTAATGGCGATATCTCTAATAGGTGTAGGAGTAAGTATCGTTGATAAATTGTATGAGGTATTTCCCAATAAATTAGCAACTACTTTTTGCTATTCAAAACCGATAGTCAAAGACTATATTTTAGATGGAGGGGATCCTAACTCTCAAGTTATGATTAGTAATGTTGAGACTAAGCCTCTAATTCTCTGCCATATAGATGATGAAGAAATAGTTCAGCTATTAATTGACCATGGTGCTGATGTTAATGCTCAGGATAATTCTGGCTACTTTCCACTACGGCATGCTACTCGAAGTAACAATACAGAACTAGCGAAACTGTTGATTGAGCATGGTGCTGATGTTAATGCTCAGGATAATTCTGGCGATACCCCACTACATTATGCTTTTTTCCGTGACAAAAGAGAAATAGCGAAACTGTTGATTGAGCATAAAGCTGATGTTAATGCTCAGGATAATTCTGGCAACACTCCACTACATTATGTTACCAAAAGTGGCAATACAGAAATAGCGAAACTGTTGATTGAGCATAAAGCTGATGTTAATGCTCAGAATAAAAATGGCGACACCCCACTACTTCGTGCTACTTGGTATAACAATACAGAAATAGCGAAACTGTTGATTGAGCATAAAGCTGATGTTAATGCTCAGAATAAAAATGGCGACACCCCACTACTTCGTGCTACTTGGTATAACAATACAGAAATAGCGAAACTGTTGATTGAGCATAAAGCTGATGTTAATGCTCAGAATAAAAATGGTCAAACCCCACTACTTCATGCTACTAGGAGTGGCAACACAGAAATAGCGAAACTGTTGATTGACCTTGGTGTTGATGTTAATGCTCAGAGTAACTATGGCAGCACCCCACTACTTTATACTACAGGAGGTGGCTACACAGAAATAGCGAAACTATTGATTGAGCATAAAGCTGATGTTAATGCTCAGAATAACCATGGCGACACCCCACTACATCTTGCTACAGAAAATAACAACATAGAAATAGCGAAACTATTGATTGAGCATGGTGCTGATGTTAATGCTCAGAATAAAAATGGCGACACCCCACTACTTCATGCTGCTGAATGTAAAATAACAGTAATACCGAAACTGTTGACTGACGATAAAGCTGATGTTAATGCTCAGAATAACTATGGCAGCACCTCACTACTTTATGCTACTTCGCCTGAAAAAATAGAAATAGCGAAACTGTTGATTGAGCATAAAGCTGATGTTAATGCTCAGAATAACTATGGCAGCACCCCACTACTTTATGCTACAGAAGGTGACTACACAGAAATAGCGAAACTATTGATTGACCATAAAGCTGATGTTAATGCTCAGAATAACCATGGCGGCACCCCACTACTTTATGCTAGGGAAAATAACAACGCAGAAATAGCGAAACTGTTGATTGACCATGGTGCTCGCTAATGTTCATTTATACATCAAATAAATCAATAAATCAAGCTTAATCATAGATTAAAGACGTGAGCCTCCAGGCTGGGAAGGTAATTTTTATTACTGAAATACTTCCTACACCGACTGCCTAAGCAAGACGGTGTAGGAATCAAGTTTTTTAACTTTTGTCCATAGCGTAAAGGTCTTCAAACTTAGGCATCTTTTCTAAAGGAATTACTCTTCCCTCATCTTCAAAATTAGCAATTTGGTCAAAATTGAGGTAGCGATATAAATCAGCAGCAAAAGGATTAATTTTAGACTCAATAATCTCTAAATACTCCTCAACCGTAGGAATATATCCCAACAAAGCACAAACTGCTGCTAATTCTGCCGAACCTAAATAGACTCTCGCGCCTTTACCCATACGGTTATTAAAATTACGGGTAGAAGTTGAGAAAACCGTTGCCCCATCTTCAACTCGGGCTTGATTACCCATACACAGAGAACATCCGGGCATTTCTGTTCTAGCGCCAGAGGCTGCAAAAACACCATATACCCCCTCTTCTCGCAGTTGTTTTTCATCCATGCGAGTAGGAGGACAAATCCAGAGACGGGCTTTTGCTGGTCCGGCATCTTCTAAGACTTTAGCGGCAGCGCGATAGTGACCGATATTAGTCATACAAGAACCAATAAACACTTCATCGATGCGATCGCCTGCGCATTCTGACATTAGTTTAACATTATCTGGGTCATTGGGGGCAGCGACGATGGGTTCTTTAATCTCATTGAGGTTAACTTCAATAATATCTGCATATTCTGCATCAGCATCAGCGGACATTAATTCTGGATTAGCTAACCATTCTTCCATTTTAGCCACGCGACGCATGATAGTTTTAGCATCTTGATACCCTCTTGCCACCATATTTTTCATCAGGGTAATATTAGACCGCAGATATTCAGAAATAGTTTCAGTTCCTAACTTAATTGTACATCCTGCACAGGAACGTTCTGCTGTGGCATCTGTTAACTCAAAAGCCTGTTCTACTTTTAAATCTGGTAAGCCTTCCATTTCCATAATGCGACCTGAAAAGACATTTATTTTATTTTCTTGGCCACAATTGAGTTTACCCTGTTGCATTGCCACATAGGGAATAGCATTCACAATATCTCTGAGGGTAACTCCTGGTTGTAATTCCCCGGTGAAGCGCACCAATACTGATTCTGGCATATCTAGAGGCATAACTCCCAAAGCTGCGGCAAAGGCCACTAAACCGGAACCTGCGGGGAAGGAGATACCGAGGGGGAAACGGGTGTGAGAGTCTCCTCCTGTCCCTACTGTATCTGGTAACAGCATCCGATTTAGCCAGGAGTGAATAATTCCATCTCCAGGACGTAAAGCGACACCACCACGGTTAGCGAAAAAGTCTGGTAGTTTTTTGTGGGTTTCAATATCTACTGGTTTAGGATAAGCTGCTGTATGGCAGAAGCTTTGCATCACTAAGTCAGCGCTAAATCCTAAACAGGCTAATTCTTTGAGTTCATCTCTGGTCATTGGTCCTGTGGTATCTTGAGACCCTACCGTAGTCATCATGGGTTCACAGGATGTTCCCGGACGTACTCCCGGTAATTTACAGGCTTTTCCTACCATTTTTTGACCTAGGGTAAAGCCTTTTTCTCCCTCTGCGGGAATAGTGGGACGAACAAATAGGGTACTAGGTTCTAAACCTAAAGCTTCGCGGGTTTTATCGGTAAGACTACGACCGATTAACAGAGGGATTCTTCCTCCGGCGCGAACTTCGTCTAAGATTGTTTCTGGTTTTAGTTGGAATTTAGAGATTACTTCTCCCTGGGAGTTATGAATTTCTCCTAGGTAGGGATAGATAGTGATTACCATTCCCGTTTCTAATTTGTTCACCTCGGTTTCTATAGGTAAAGCGCCGGAGTCTTCTGCTGTGTTGAAGAAAATGGGAGCTATTTTCCCTCCTAGGATATAACCTCCAGAGCGTTTATTGGGAATATAGGGAATATCATTACCAATGTGCCAAAGGAGAGAGTTAATGGCTGATTTCCGTGAAGAACCTGTCCCTACTACATCCCCTACATAAGCTACAGGATAGCCATTTTCTTTTAGTTTAGCAATAGTAGCGATACCATCACTCATCCTTGATTCTAACATTGATAGGGCATGGAGAGGAATATCAGGACGTGTGGTGGCGTGGGTAGCGGGGGACAAGTCATCGGTGTTTGTTTCCCCAGGAACTTTGAATACTGTTACAGTAATTGCTTCAGGAACTTTTGGACGGGAGATAAACCAAGCTGCTGATGACCAAGCGTCTACCACTTGCTTAGCATAGGGGTTAGTTTCTGATAATCTGATCACTTCATTGAAGGCATCAAAGACTAAAATAGTTTTACTTAGGGCATTGGCTGCACTTCTTGCTATATTAGTATCACGAGAAGAAAGCAATTCTACTAAAGATTGTACATTGTATCCTCCCACCATAGTCCCTAATAAGTCAATTGCCCCTTGGGCCGAAATTATGGGACATTCTATCTCTTTTTTAGCTACTGCTGTGAGAAATCCTGCTTTCACGTAAGCGGCTTCATCTACTCCGGGGGGAATGCGATCGCGCAGTAGTGTCAATAATTCTTCTTTGGCTTCTGCTGGAGGATTTTCTAATAATTGGCATAATTCTGACGTTTCTTGAGCATTTAATGGGAGTGGGGGTATTCCCATTGCTGCTCTTTTTTTTGCTTGTTCATAGTATTTTATTAACATATTCTCCTTTTTTTCCAAAGCTATTTATTTATTTATTTTTACCTTATTTTTTGGTCTTCAAAGTTATAATTTTCTGACAAACCTTGTCTTGATAAATTTGCTTGATTATTATATGTATTTAAATCAATATGAAACTCCTATCGTTCAACAATTACAATTACTTGTCAATCTAGTAGATGTTGCCTTTTACGCACCTGGACATAAACAAGGCAGAGGAATTAGCCCTATTTTGTCAAAATTACTAGGAAAAGACATATTTAGAGCAGATTTACCGGAGTTACCGGAACTAGATAACTTATTCGCTCCCTCAGGGGTGATTGCAGCAGCACAGGAATTAGCGGCAGAAGCATTTGGATCCCGTAAAACCTGGTTTCTAGTAAATGGCTCAACTTGTGGCGTAATCGCAGCTATACTAGCAACTTGCCAAAGTGGAGATAAAATAATATTACCACGCAATATCCATCAATCAGCGATCGCTGGCTTAATTCTCACGGGCGCTATTCCCATCTTCCTCCAACCAGAGTATAATCCTACCTTGGATTTAGTGACCACAATTACCCCGGATGCTGTGGCTAAAGCGTTACAAAAACACCCAGATGCTAAGGCAGTTATGGTAGTTTACCCCACCTACCAGGGTATCTGTACAGATTTACAAAGCATCGCTGAAATTACCCATAACTATAACCTACCATTACTAGTAGATGAAGCCCATGGTCCCCATTTTAACTTCCATCAGGGTTTACCCGCAACTGCTATGGACTTAGGAGCTGATTTAACTGTACAATCTACCCATAAAGTTTTAGGGGCTATGACTCAGGCAGCTATGCTACACTTAAATAGCCAGAGAATAGCACCAGAATCAATTACTCAAGCTTTACAATTAGTACAATCAACCAGTCCAAGTTATCTTCTCCTAGCTTCTCTAGACGCCGCTAGACAGCAAATGGCGATAACAGGGGAAAAACTCCTTTCAGAAACAATCAAAATATCGCAAATAGCAAAACAACAACTAGAGAATTTACCCGAGTTAACTATTCTTACTCCTCAACACTTACCATCTAATTATCAACTAGATATTACTCGTCTTACCGTCTTCTTATCTAATGTAAATATTTCAGGATTCGTCGCCGATAGAATTCTTAGACAAGAATATGGGGTTACTGCGGAATTGCCTTTAGAGAAATCATTAACTTTTATCATCACCATTGGCAACAATCGAGAAGATATAGAAAAATTAGTGACAGCTTTTACCCAATTAGTGAAAGCATATCCCCATCCCTCAGAAAATACTCCCATCTTTTCTCCATACCTGCCAGAAATAAACCTTCCCTTTATGTCACCTAGAGAAGCTTACTTTGCCAGCAAAATCCGTCAACCCCTGGATGTTAGTATAGGAAAAATTAATGCAGAATTAATTTGTCCATACCCTCCCGGTATTCCTGTATTAATGCCAGGAGAAATAATTACAGAAAAAGCGATCGCCTATTTACAACAGGTGATTAATTGCGGTGGTGAAGTTACTGGGTGTAGCGATACAACTCTAGAAACAATGCTGGTGATTAGTGATATCAGCAGGTAATGCTGTTTAAAAATTTACAATAACTTAAGAACATTACTTAATTGTAATACAAAAATTTTTCCCGGAAATCTTTTTCCTTTCTTGTTACAATTAATAACGAAAAGAACTAAATCAAGTCTATGACTACAGTATTAAATCTTGAGTCTATTACCTCTTTCTCAAGAGAGCAATTCTATCAGCTTTGCGTTAATAATCCAGAATTGCAATTAGAAAGAAGTCGATTAGGAGAATTAATTATTATGCCTCCAGTTGGTGGTGAAAGTGGTAGAAAAGAAGCTAAATTAATTATTGATATTGGTAATTGGAATGAAGAAACCTTATTAGGTATAGTTTTTAGTTCATCAACTATTTTTAGTTTACCAAATGGGGGAGAGCGATCTCCCGATGTAGCCTGGGTATCTTTAGAGAAATGGGAAAAATTAACCTTAGAAGAAAAAGAAGGATGGCCACCAATTTGCCCTGATTTTGTGATTGAATTAAGCTCAAAAAGCGATCGCTTAAAACCACTAGGAGAGAAAATGCAAGAGTATTTATAGCAATGAGCGTTGTAGTGTTAACAATATTTATATTTACAGATCCCCCCTTCCCCCCCGCAAACTCGGGGGG
>NZ_JALKVM010000341.1:0-7195 GCF_057440575.1 Johannesbaptistia floridana | reverse complement strand
AAATGAGCAAGTTTTAGCAGTAATGAGTAAATATTTTTCAACTGTATTTAGCCCTAATAGGCGTGGCTTAATCTTGTTGGTAAGCGATTGTGTTTCGCCTCTCTGGAAACAAGCCTTGATCCATCCCTGGCTCAAAGAATGGTCAGAAAAGCAACATACAGCGATTTTACAACTCTTCCCAGAACAATTGTGGAATAGTACTCAACTCGCCCGAGGGCGTAAGTTTTTCGCCACGGCTACAACTCCAGGAGGTGCTAATTCTCAGTTATTGTTAAAAAACTATTCTGTCTGGTTGCAAGATGAGTCAGCTAATACTTTTGTGATTCCAGTAATTAATCTAGAACCTCAATTGATTAAGCAGTGGGCTAGGGTAGTAGCTGGTAAGGCTGAAGCCGAAGTCCCTACTTATCTATTTGATCTAGATTTTGTCAAAAAACAAGCTGGAAAGAAAGCACCCTCAAATCAAGTAAATAAAGAACTCTCTGCCGAAGAGATTGTCTCCCACTTTTTGAATACCTCCTCCAGAATCGCTCAAGAATTAGCAGCGTTGATGGCCGCTGCACCTGTGAATATGTCTGTAGTTAACTTAGTTAGAAAAGCTTTGTTACCCAAAGCTAAACCAGTACATGTGGCGGAGTTTTATATGGGGGGCTTACTAGAACCTCAAGAGCAAAATCAAGAAGATGGTTATATTCGTCTCTATGATTTTAAACCAGGTGTGCGTCAAGAGTTGAATGGGGCGATCGCCACTGACAAAACTATTAATGTGCTTAATGCGATTACTAACCATATCAATCAAAAACTAGGCCGTTCTCTCCAGGATTTTAGAGCTTTTTTAACTAAGTTACCAGAATTTCAACTTTCAGAACAGAAAGAAGTCTATCCTTTTGCTCAAATCACCCTAGAAGTACTCAATAACTTAGGGGGTGAATATGCTACTTTTGCTAGGACTGTAGAGTCATCTGTAGCTACAGTAAGGGTTTATGCTGCTTGGGGTATCAACAAGGATTTATTTACCTCTAGAGTGGCCAAGCTGGAACTAGTACTAAAGTTTGAGACAGTATATGTCAATATCAGAGGGGAAATAATTAAAACTCAAGCTTGTGAAGCTTCTTGTTATGAGTTACTTTTAGGAGAAGATTTTCAGCAACCAGGGGCGATCGCCCGAATGATTTATATACCTTCAGGTAAGTATCTGATGGGTTCTCCTGATGATGAGAAAGGTAGAAGAGAATCTGAAGGTCCCCAGCATGAGGTAGATGTCAGAGAGTTTTATCTCAGTCAAACGCCAATCACTGAAGCCCAGTGGCGATTTGTGGCTAAGTTACCTCAAGAAGCTAGACAGTTAAAAGAGTCTCCTTCTCACAAGGGGGATAATTATCCAGTTACTTATGTAAGTTGGTACGATGCGGTAGAATTTTGTGCGCGTTTGTCTCGTTACACAGGGAGAAATTATCGTTTACCCAGTGAAGCTGAGTGGGAATACGCTTGTCGAGCTGGTACCACAACCCCTTTTCATTTTGGTGAAACCATTAGATATGATTTAGCTTGTTATGATAGTAGTGTTGTTTATCAAGAAGAAATAGCTGATGAAAACCTCTATGGAACAAAAGAAGTAGGAAATTTTTATCCTAATTATCCTAATGGTTTTGGTCTTTACGATATGCACGGAAATGTTTTAGAATGGTGCGGAGATTCCTGGCATAGTGATTATCAAGGAGCTCCTAAAAATAGTAGAGTTTGGGATGATAATTCTGATTATCATAATGACTACCTAAATAATATAAATAAGCTTATAAAAACAAATAACACAAAATTAATACGTGGTGGTTCTTGGGACTTCAACCCAAGGTACTGTAGGTCTGCGTATCGCGTCTACGTCAACCCCGGCGACGACGACGACAACATTGGGCTTCGTGTCGCATGTTTTGCACGGGTATCTCCTTAATACTTATTCCCTTTTTCCCTTAAAAATTTATATATAAATATATTCATATATTTATTATTGATAATGCCAGTATGAAGCGGTAGAAATAGCTACCCTAAACCCACAATAGTAAAAATTGTAGTCGGGGTACTTATCATTGCGAACCGCAGACCGACAGTACATGGGGGTACTGCCCCAAGAACCTCCTCGTAATATGCGAAGGTTTTTAGAAGTTAAGAGATTGTTAAGATCAGGTAAATAGTCATAATAATGATTATTATTGTCGTCCCAGACTTCTCCTTGATTAGGTCTCCCCTCATAGTTATCATGCCAAGGATCTGCACACCATTCCCAGACATTACCGTGCATGTCATAGAGACCAAAAGCATTAGCGGCATCAAAAGAACCAACTTCTGTGGTTTTTCCCTTTGATTCACCCCTAACACCTCTGCCATAAGCTCCATTTTCTTGATCAGAAGCATCATAATTAGCTAGAGTTGTGGAGATAGTTTCTCCAAAGTGAAAAGGAGTTGTGGTACCAGCTCTACAAGCATACTCCCATTCAGCTTCACTAGGAAGACGATAACTTTTACCCGAGTAACGAGATAGACGGGCGCAAAATTCCACGGCATCGTACCAACTTACACTATCTACAGGTTTTTGGTCTCCTGGAAACTCTGATGGATTGAGTTTTAACTCTCTGTTTTCTTGAGATAGATTAGCTACTGCCCGCCATTGGGCCTGAGTCACTGGATAACGCCCCATACAGAAGCTTTTAACCCTTACTAGATGGAGTGGTCTCTCGTAGTTGTGACTCTCTGCCTCTGATAGAGGTGAACCCATCATGAAATTACCTCCCGGAATCAGGATCATTTCTAGGGAAGTACCATTAATATTTTCAATGTATCCAGGGAATTTTTGAGTTTGATAAACTATTCTTGATTCTAGATCCATGATACAGCGTCCTCTCCGGTTATATACTTATCATTAGACTAACATCAGCAAACCAGTGGTGAAGTAAGATAAACAACCGTCTCCCTAGAGAAAACTATCAACAACACTAAAGTTAGTAATAAACGATTCGTCTACTTTTCCCTCTAGTCCATAGGATGTAACTCTCAAAGAGTAATCTCCTACTCCTAAATTGGCATTGGTGTAGTCTCCTTTGGAGTCTCCGGCTAGGGCATAGGGTGCAATTTTTTCCGTCTGATTGATTTGAGTGGGTCCATCCAAGAGAAAATTAACCTTACTGATAGGGTCACTTGATTCGGCCATAAGACTAAGTGAAGAACCTACTTCAGCTAGATCAATAATTCCCCCTTCGGTAATTTCATCTAGAACAGTATCGCTCTCAGTATTAACTAAAAATAATTCTAGACTATCTGAGGCAGGTGGTTCTACTGGTGGTTCTACTGGTGATTCTACTGGTGGTTCTACTGGTGATTCTTCCGGTGGTTGTGTTACACTGTCAACAATACTAAAATTGGTAGTTAGAAAATTGTTCTCTTGTCCATCTAGAGCATAGGATGTAATGGTTAAGGAGTAATCTCCTACTGCTAAATTGGCATTGGTGTAGTCTCCTTTGGAGTCTCCGGCTAGGGCATAGGGTGCAATTCTTTCCCTTTGATTGATTGTTGTTGGTCCATCAAGCAGAAATTTAATCTCACTGACTCCGCTACTAGGTTCGGCCATAATGCTCAGTGAAGAACCCACTTGGTCAAGATTAACAATCTCTCCTGGAGAGATTTCTTGAATGATGGTATCAGTTTCGGTATTAATCAGAAAAAGTTCTATGGTGATAGGCTCTTCAGGCTCAGGAAGAGGAGCAACGCCACTATCCATAAAGTACAATTGAGCAAAGTCAGTGATATCGTTGACTTCATCTTGACCAACACCTAAGATATGTAAAGCTTCTACAGTGTCTGAAAAATCAATTCGATGGTCAAAAGGATCATAATAATTAAAAGCAGCTTGCCACTCATTAGACCATTGAGAATCAAGGGCTGAATTCACAAAATTAGATACAGCCCCAGCATCGGTGGTATTTAAGTCAGCAGTACGATTAGCATGATTACCATCATTAATCTTAATATGATTAACACCTAAGTTTGTCAGTGAGTTGAGAACAGCATCTCCGTATTGTCTAATGTTCCAATTACTGTGCTGAACAATCTCTATTTTGGTAGGATCTCCACCATTAGCCGCAACATACTGAGCTGCACCGAGACTTAAATCTGCTTGACCACCTTCGGCGACAAAAACTCTGTGACCACTATTAATAGTGTTTAGCCATTGTTGTCCTACAACTTCTATAGCAGCATTTCTATCATCGTGAGCATTAATCCAGTTGTTACGCCCCCAAGTGGCATCCATAACCAACTCAGAGTCACTCCGATAGGTATCTCCATTTTTACCATAAGCACCGCCTACAACTAAATAGTTTTCTATACCAAGACTATCAACAAGAACTTTACCAGTAACTGTAGCGTGACCATCATCTCTGTCAGGGGCATGATCATAATGCAGAGAAAGCAGGTCATTTTTTAGGTCAAAATTTTGACTACTATTTGTTTCTACCATAATAAATTTTACTCGTTTTAAATTATGAAACAATCTTATGAGTTTCAAATATAAAGAACGACTGAAAAATCACTTAATTAATGTGATTTTTTCTTGCCAAAGAAATAAATTAGTAAAAGCACTTACTTAGATCTTGCATCTTTGGTAAAGATGCAAGATCTGAGACTAAGGCGCTTGCCAAATTTTTTGATGATAGTCTTCTAATTTAGCGTAGGAATCAACCACGGGATGGTCATGATTGTGGTGATGGTCATGGTCATGATGATGATGGTGATGATGACTATTGCCATTGCTAAGGGCTTGTAAACGAAATTTACAGAGTTCACAATTCATCTGTACTTGTCCTAGTTGAGATTCAATCTCGCGATCGCGCAAAGTTTGCAACAGTTGAGGTTGAATGCCCATTTCTGGTAAACAATCAATCATAACCTCAGGATGGAGTTGTTGTTGTTGATGGCAAGTAGCGAAAATCTTTTCTACTAAAACCCCTGTAAACAGAAAATATGGTAAAACGATAATGCGCTTAGGTTGATATAGTAGTGCCCTTTCAAAGCCGATATCAAGACGAGGATGAGTTATACCAATAAAACAGGTTTCTACAGTTTTATAGTTACTACCTTCCCAGAGAATTCGCGCTAACTTATAGACATCACCATTAGCGTCCGGGTCACTAGAGCCACGTCCTACAAATAGTAACACGGTTTCGGCTCTCGGGATTTGTAGAGGGTTATTACTAGGTGAATCTAACTCCTCTAGGCGATCGCGCCATAGACTTAAAATCTCGGGAGTGATACCAAAATGACGTCCATAGTGAAATTTTATGTGGGGATAGATTTCACGACAACGGT
This sequence comes from Johannesbaptistia floridana, assembly GCF_057440575.1. Taxonomy (NCBI): domain Bacteria; kingdom Bacillati; phylum Cyanobacteriota; class Cyanophyceae; order Chroococcales; family Cyanothrichaceae; genus Johannesbaptistia; species Johannesbaptistia floridana. Next base: position 1,840 of record NZ_JALKVM010000341.1, on the reverse strand, counting down.
CTAACTCATTAGTCACATCAAACTTATTATGCCTAGCAGCAAATAACAAAATCGGCAAAGCAGATATTTCTGTATAACCCTGGTTGACACATTCCGCCACACCATCAGCAATTGTCGGGGTAGTTAATTCCAAAAAACAGGGAATTACTGGTCTTGATAAGTCTAAACTCTGATATGTTTGACTAAAATCTAAAAATGCTTGACGTCCTTGTTCATTTTTGGTACCGTGACCAATCATTAACAAAGGGCGAGATAGGGGTAAATCTGCAAGTTTTGGAAAAGATGATGACATGAACAACTTAATTTTCTCTGTTTAAAATGAGTATTATTTAATGTGGTATAATTTAGTTCTAATCACAATTGGTATAGAACTAGTTACCGTAATTTATACTTAGCACGAAATACTTACTTTTCCTGGTAAATTTTATCTTGTTTTTATGTTATATCCATCAACACGTTTATACTATATATTGGGTGCGATCGGCTTATTAGGTTTTTTGATAGCCATAGTAAGTAACACCGCATCTAGTCTGGGGATAATTCTCAGTTTAGACATATTATTAATTCTGATTGCTATTATCGATGGCATCAGAAGCAGAAGAGACCGAGTCAAGATCACAAGATTACCTCTCTATCGTTTCTCCATAGGGAGAGAAAATCCCATACAGCTAGAAGTAAAAAACAATGCTAAAAAAACAGTAAGAATAAAAATTTGTGACAGTTACCCTGTAGAATTGCAACCGAATATCTCTGATTTTACTCTAGATTTAGCAAGCCTTAGCACAGAAGAATTATCTTATACAGTCTTCCCCCGTAAACGCGGTGAATTCTCCTGGAATAATATACAAGTAAGGCAATTGAGTCGCTGGAGTTTAGTTTGGCAAGGATGGCAAGTTGCCGCAGCAGAAACCGCCGTTGTGTATCCAGATTTAGTCGGTTTAAGGGAATTATCTATTCGTCTCACCTTAGAAAAAACTGGAACTATGCGACAAGCCAGACGCCTAGGAAGGGGAACAGAATTTGCAGAGTTGCGGGAATATTCCCAAGGAGATGATACCCGCATGATTGATTGGAAGGCTACAGCTCGTCGTAGTGTGCCAGTGGTAAGAGTATTAGAGCCAGAAAAAGAACAAACACTGATTATTCTCCTAGATAGAGGGAGACTAATGACAGCCCAAGTAAAAGGAATGAAGCGCTTTGAATGGGGATTAAATGCGACATTATCACTAGCCTTAGCTGGATTAAATCGGGGAGATCGCGTGGGTGTAGGAGTTTTTGATCGCCAAGTAGTTACTTGGATACCTCCAGAAAGAGGCGATCAACACATGTCTACCTTACTAGAATCTCTGTCTCGTTTACAACCAGTCTTGTTAGAATCAGATTACCTCGGGGTTGTCTCTCAACTCCTAAGCCAACAAACCCGACGGGCTTTAGTTGTCTTGTTAACTGACTGGGTAGATGTGACTGCTTCTACCGAACTTTTGCAGACAATGTTAAAACTTACTCCACGCTATCTCCCCTTTTGCGTCGCTTTAAAAGATCCTAATATAGATACGATTGCCCATAGTAATTCTCTTACTATCGAAGGAGCATATAATCAAGCTATCGCCTTAGATTTACTCCGTGAACGTCAAAACGCAGCTAAAATCTTACAAAAAAAAGGAGTTTTGGTATTAGATGCACCAGCTAATCAAATTACTAATCAATTAGTTGATCGCTATCTACAACTAAAAGATGCTAATCGAATTTAAATGAATAAGCCGAAGCAAGGGCGCAAGCCGAAGCATGGGCGCAAGCCGAAGCATGGGCGCAAGCCGAAGCAAGGGCGCAAGCCGAAGCA
>NZ_JALKVM010000340.1:0-7408 GCF_057440575.1 Johannesbaptistia floridana | reverse complement strand
CTTTAACTCATTACTCATTACTCATTACTCATTACTCATTACTCATTACTCAACCTCAACCAGTAACATTAGGTAAAGATGCGAGGGTCTGAGGTACTAGTGGAAGATGTGACCATACCCTGTCACTCGTTAGTTGTTCTTTATCACACCATGAGGATGTTTACTCTTTTCTAAAAATTCAATCTCTGACTCATCTAGATAAGCTCCCTTCAAGTTAGCCCCCTCTAACTTAGTCCATTCCAAGTTAACTCCCGTTAAATTAGCTCCTCTTAAGTCAGCCCCTTCTAAATTAGTGTCTCGTAAGTTAGCTCCTCTTAAGTCAGCCCCTCCTAAATTGGCCCCTCGTAAGTTAGCTCCTCTCAAGTCTGCATCTCTCAAGTCAGCTCCACTAAGATCAGAATCAATCATTTCCGCATTAATTAAGCAGGTTTGCACCATTGCCGCCTCTACCAGATTTGATTGATTTAGCTTTGCTTGTTTCAGATGAGCTTTAGTCAGGTTCGTACCTTGTAAGTTGGCTTTAATCAGATGCGCTCCAGTTAAATGCGCTCCTATTAAATTGGCATTAGTCAGACAGACTTGAATCAGACTCACGCGACTAAAATCTCGCTGTCCTGCTGCGTAAAGTTGTAAAATTTGTTGAGCATCCATTTTTTTTTCCTGAATATATATTGAAAAAGTGATTTATTAGTTATTTAGAAAACTGGCATTTCTTGATAACAGTGGCTACAACGCCAGTAAATAGTTGCCCTACGTAAATGACGAAGTAATATGTATGAGCAGCAAGGACAATTATGTGTACTGGTCAAGGAAAACCTGGGATATAAAGTTTCATTCTTTTGGCTTTCACTCGTTTTTGGTAGATCTAGACATTGAGAAGATCTATTTAATAAAGCTGGCATTTTTAACCTGATTTTTGTTGATATCAGACTCAAATTTTGGAAGTGGTTCAGAATTGTATTTGCATCCAAAATTCTTGTTTCTATTTAAAGTTGAAAAATTTTTAAATCTTTCTTAACACTTTGATCCTAACATGGAAATCTATGTTAAAAAATTTTAGACACAACTCTTATTAATCGCCGAGCTTCATTGGCTCACCTCTTTTATTAGTACTTATGTACTGGTAGAAGATATGAGCTCAGCTCATATCTTGCACCAAAACAAAAGTACAGAAATTGGCCGACAAGGGAGAATCAATTTTTAAACGCGATCGCATTAATTCTCTTACTTCAAGACTTCAAAACTCATTACTTCTTACTTCAAGACTTCTTACTTGTTACTTCAAGACTTCAAAACTTCAAGACTTCAAGATTCATCCACCACAAGTAAATGAGTGATAAAGATGCAAGATATGAGCTCAGGGAAATCTAGCGATAGTATTACCGATTTCGTCAATAACTAAAAGGCGATCGCTCTCATCCAGTTCAGGAAATTCTATAATTTCTAACTGTCGTATAAGTACCTGTTCTGGCACTCGATGTTTACGTGTTTGATTACGTTGAAAATAAATATTTTCGGGACAAACAAAAATAACTAAAGTAACCAAAGCGCCATAATTATGACTCATATTAATTACTTGTTGGCGAAAATCTCGCCTTAAGCCAGTAGAATCCCAAACAATTTTACTATGACTTTGCAGTAAGGTTTTAAGTTGTTTTTTAGCTATATTAACAATTTGACTATTATGAGATTGATCACTTCGACAACCAGCTATTTTCTCCCTAAGAGAATCAAGAGAAATAACTGTATAATCAGGAAGATTATGAGCAATCCAAGTACTTTTACCCGCGCCACTAATACCACAAGTTAAAACCACTCTAGGGAAAGAATCACGATAAGAAAAAGAACGAGCTAATTCAGATTCAGGAGTAAAGATTTGATTACTTTCCCCACGAGAGATGGCATTACTAAAAACTAAATCCCTAGTATCTAGATCCCAATCCCTCAATTCTTGGTTAAAATATTGACGCCAAGCAAGATATTCTACTCCAAAACGTGACCAAGCTTGATATTCTTCAGCGAACAAACGATACATTTCTATATATTCTAATTGCTGACCCTTGTCTTTACATATTCGTCCGCGAATATCAGCTAATTCTAACCAATAAAGTAATTCTGGATCTGTTAAACGTGCAATTTTTTTATACTCTCCAGGGGGTTTCTCCTGAGTAACTAAGCGAATTGGTTCATGATGATAACCAACTAAGCCTAAAATTGTTTCTACTACTGAATAGGGCAATCCTAAACCTATTAACTTAAATGAGAGGTATGAGCGACCCTTCCTCGGATGTTTAGGGGATATAATCCGAATTTTACCGTCTATTTCTTCTTCTCTAGTAGTTATAGGTTTAGCAATATCATGTAATAATGCTCCTAAAATCAAACTACAACGACGTTCTTTACTGAGATGAGTTGCTTCTGTGGCTAAAATAGAATAAATTTCATTTAACACCATTTCAGTATGAATATGCACATCTCCTTCTCCATGCCATTCTCTATCTTGAGGTGTAGACTTATACTTTTTTAACAAAGGAATTTGTTCCCCTAAACATAAAATAAACTCCTCAAGAGTTGGGGTTGCTTCTTCAAATAGTTTATTTATCATTGCCTTAATTTATTGGGAGTAACTTCTTTAAATATCCAGTGTTCATCAGTTTGTACATGATGAGGACGTACCCATTTAGCTAGATTCTGGCTAAAATCATCATAGTGAAATTGTTCTACATTTCTTACCACAAAGCCTTCGCATTTATCTAAGTCTAAATTATCACCTATTTTCCTAATTTTGGCCTCATCCCAGTAACCTTCATAGATAATAGGGGGTAATTCTAAACCTAAAATTTCTGCCCATTCTTGAGTTTCTAACCAACTCAAACAGCAATTATCTTGATTCCAAATCGAAAACATATAGAAATAACTTGTTAAGTTGTCATAAACAATCGAATGTCTTGCATAAAGATTTTCTCCACAAATACGCCATCCTAAAGGTATATCATGACCTATAGAAGCTTGTAACCTTTTAACCCAAGCCCTAGAGGGATGATGACCACTATCTAGAGAACGAGCATGAATATATTCTGGATAAATAGTGGTATTTTCTCCGTCTAATTTTTCTGTCACGACTACCTGAGAATTAACAAAAATTCTATTACTATCAATTTTCAAATCATCTTCTCCTACTCCTAGAGAAAAACTTAAATGAGGAGTTCTAGGATATTTATAGCGTTTATTAGACATAAATAATTACTCCTTCATAACTTCTACAAAAATCTTCCCACCGGGAGGGAGTTGTTTCCATTTAGACAAATCTTGTTCCCATTCAGTACAAATCAACTGAATTTGTTCATACTTTTCTGTTAAATCTCCACCAATAAGGCCAATTTTAATGGGAACTTTTCCCTTAACTTGAGGATAAGGACGTAAATTTTTACCAACAACTTTCTCTAACTCCATTAACAAAAACCCTACTTTCCGTTTAATTTGACCTTGTATGATAGCCTTGTCATCAGGATTTTGAGTCTCAAAGCTAATTCCCACAAACTGAGACTCACTAGGTATAACAGGCTCCAATAATGCCTTTAAACCACCTGTAGAGTAGCGCTCATTAGCCATTAATGCTTCTAGTGGTAACAAATTCTCAATTGAAGTAATACCCTGACGAGTAATATTAAACCGAGGAGTAGTCGTAGTGAATACCTGAATCGGGTTATCTGAAACCCCCAATTCTCCATCACCTAGATAAATAGAATTATTCCAATTCCAATCAGCTAATGTATCAAAAAAACTCTTTAACCAAGTTTCTGGTGACTCCTGTTTTCCTAAAGCTGCTACCATGACTGCCCAACCTAACCCGGGAATCAACCCAAATGCCCCCTCATCTAATTGGCGCACTTTAGCCCAAGCTTTAATGATTCTAACTACCACTTGCCAAGTTGCAAATTTTTTCCCTAAATAAGCTTGGATAATTTTTGGTTCTTCTTTTGCTTTTTTTATCCTAATGTCTAATTCGGAATCTTCATCCCTGTCTTGTAGGTATTGTAAGTCTAAATCAACTCCATTGAGACGAAGTTTGAGAATAGGTACTAAAGCTTTTAATAATATAGAGTAGGATTTTAGAGTCTTTTCTGTTTCCAATACTTTTACTATCTGATTGAAAAATCTCTGGGTGCTTAATCTACCTTCTACTAGTAAATCAATATCCCCTCCTGATAAAGATATTCCTAAAGCTTCTGAACCTACTATAGTAAATTTACATTGAGAATCTAGATTTCTACAAGCCCTTTGAACTGTTTTAATTATCTCTTGTCTGATAACAGTTTCTAGACGTGAAGGTATTATCCCCATTCTGTTTAAACCTGATTCTAGTTTAGTACTAGTCATCGCTTCCCCAGATGTTAAATTTGGGGATTGGGAATCAGCGTCTGAGGGGGTTACAGATTCTGTATTTGTTGATTTTCCTAAGGAAAGGCTATATTTGACCTCAAAAGGTGTGTTATTTCCTCGGGTAATTAAATGTAAATCTTCTACTCTACAGGATAAAGGTTCAAAATGTCGATTCCATAACTGTAATAAATCTTGAGTGTCCTTACTTTTTGATTTAGCTACAGTTAAATGAGGAGTAAAATTTCCGTGGCGATTTTGTTCTATACATTGGGGAAATACCGCCATTAACTCTGCTTGTAATTTTTTGAGAAGAGTCTGAGATTTTGAATCTGGTTCTAGGTAAATAGTCGTACTAGCTGAATGTTGAAAATAATTGAACCTGACAAAGGTTAAAGAAATCTTATCCCATTTTTCTAGTAGTGGTGTTAACTGAGACACTGCATCCTCAAATTGATTAGAGGGTAAAAAACCATAGAGTAAATTGATATGAGGCATCCATCTTTGATATGATGGACTCCACACTCGCCGTAAAGGCTGAATTTCTCTCCATAATTCTTCAGAAGGAATGATTACTAAAGCACTTTTATGGGTGATTTGTGAGATAGTTTCTAGAGGTGTTTCTGTTCCGATTTTCAGTTTTACTTTTAAACCCCAATGATCTGAAGGATATAGAATAAGATTAGGATGAGGAATTGGTTCTAATCCAATTAAGTCAATACTTTCTGGTTGGATTTTTCCTGTAATCTGTTCCCCTGATTGTAAATCTGAGGCTTGGGGAGTACTACTTAGTAGGGCGCGATCATAACGTCGAGATTTTCCTGAGAGGGACAATTCTTCAGCAAGTGCATTCTTTTCTACATCAAAAGTGAATCCAGAATCATCAGGTTTTAATTGAGTCCATATATCTATATAGTTGTCTGGTAAAACATGATTTTCTTCCATACTCATGTTAAAGTCTCCTAACCAGAGTTGATAAGCATCTTGAGGCAGACCTTTTTTGAGTTGATTAATTTGTTGAGCGCGAATTTCTGGAGGATTTTTACCTCTATTACTAGTCAGATGTAAACAAGTAACAGCTAGTCTATGGTTATTGAGGGGGATTACCCCTGTTAAAAACCTTTTAGGACCTCCTAAATCAAGCATCCATAAGGATTCAGGATAGATACTGCTTAAAAGTAATTGTCCGCAACCTTCTATAGTGCTACCAAGGCCATTTTCAGAGACAAAGTAAGTTTCACGCACCCAATCTTCTTGTAAAATAAGCTTTAGAAAAGGTAGTTGTACTTCTTGTAAGGCGATGATTTCTGGACGATGGTAACTAAGTATTCGGATAATCTCTGGGTAACGTAGATGGCTTTGAATACGGGCCAAGTTGTATTTATTTTGGAGAATATTCCAGGTAATAGCTGATATGGTGCTAATTGGGGTATTTTTTTGGTTGGTGTTTGCTTTTATCCATGTTCCTTGAACTGAATTAAACTGGTACCAGGGTACTTGCACAAAATCTTCTCCAAACCAAGCAATATCATGTTGAAAAGTTATTTTTTCCTGTGGAAGTGTATCTCCAGACCCAAAAATTCTATCAATCCGATTTTGCCTATCCCAGAGTATAATTTTACCCATACGAAAATACTGCAATCTATCCCAAGGAATCAAACCACCTGGTTTGAACTGGGAAAAAGGTACTTCTTTGAGTCCTTCGATTCTATCTATATACCCGACAAGAATCTCACTGGTTGATACTTTTGAATCCCAGCGTAATCTATTGTATATGTCTTGACTGCTTCGTAGTGATTTTTGGTTTTTCATGGCAAATAAATTATTACTAGATGAAAGTTAACGATTGTAGGGAATATCATCAAGCCAAATATGTCCTACAGTTTTGTTTTTAGTGCCAATTCGCCAGCCAACATGAGGTACATCTGGACCAATAATCCATTGTCCATCTTTCACATTATAGTGAGGGTAATCTACACCAACTTTAGATCCTTCTGGACCTTTCCACTCCACGGGAAATGATTTTCCATACATATTTACCCCCCAAATTTTGGGGACAAAGCGATCGCGATTTATACCAGTTCTTCGGAAAGACTCGTTAATAGCATCTTTAAATGTGTAGGATGTTCCTCTCCAGTCTAAGTTATTAGCAGGTTTATAATGAGAATATTCTTGATAACGAATAGGAAGACGGCAAACTACTGTTTCTCCTTCTCTACTTCTTGTATATCTCATTAGCTTTTCAAGTGCTTCTGGAATTCTATCCCGGTTTGCATAGAAGTACCAGCGTAAATCTCTTTCAGTTAGTCCTTGTGAAAGGCGATCAATTTGGGAATTGGCTTGTAATTCCTCTAAATATTTTTCAATACTGGCAATTTCTCCAGTACTGAGATTTCTTGGATAGCATCTATTATTATTGTGTAGCATGACAAAATTTGACCTTTTAAGATAGCTTTTTGTAGTGTTAAAAGTTTGAGTTGTCCACATTTGAAACGCCCATCCGGTTGATATACCCCTGTAACAACTAGGTTCGTAGTTGGACTTTAGTCCAATAGACATCTTTGAAAATAATAACTGGGTTTTGTCAGTCGGAGGCGCGTATCAAACTGGACTCACTCTGGGGAAAATAACCAAACTACTTCTAAAGCACTTGATATAAATCCTTTGAATCGTAAATATCAAGGAGTTTGAGTTATTTACACCCATAATGCTGTTACAGAGCAATTCCCTTGGGAATCTCCGAAGCAGCACGCTATTTTTCGTCAAATCTTTACATAATTACACACTTTTTTAAACCTTATCTACTTATAGTAACATAAAAATTGCTTTTATTGTAACTAATTAAATAAATCTGCTTTGAATATACGATATTGACTAGGTTCGTAGTTGGACTTTAGTCCAATAGACATCTTTTGAATACGAGATATTGGCGGTGCGTTACACGCAGGTTAACGCACCCTACTTTTAATTTTTCTTTTATTGTAACTAATTAAATAAATCTGCTTTGAATATACGATATTGACTAGGT
>NZ_JALKVM010000339.1:0-7415 GCF_057440575.1 Johannesbaptistia floridana | reverse complement strand
AACTTTCAAAGCTTGGTTGTATGAATCTATGGCCTCTTCATACCTGCCTAGGTTACCCAAAACAACGCCGCGATTATACCAAGCATTGTCATGATTAGGGTTAACTTTCAAAGCTTGGTTGTATGAATCTATGGCCTCTTCATACCTGCCTAGGTTACCCAAAACAACGCCGCGATTATACCAAGCATTGTCATGATTAGGGTTAACTTTCAAAGCTTGGTTGTATGAATCTATGGCCTCTTCATACCTGCCTAGGTTAGCTAAAGCAAGACCGCGATTATCCCAAGCATAGTCATGATTAGGGTTAACTTTCAAAGCTTGGTTGTATGAATCTATGGCCTCCTCATACCTGCCTAGGTTATATAAAGCATTACCGCGATTATTCCAAGCATTGTCATCATTAGGGTTAACTTTCAAAGCTTGGTTGTATGAAGAAATCGCTTCTTTATGTTTACTAGCTGCATCTAACAATAAACCTAATTCAACCAATAAACCAGCTTGACTATCTGCGGTTTGATGGTCTTCAGCTAGTAGGGATTGAATCTCAATCATTTTTGCTTCTCTTTGTCCTGGAGAATAGTCTAAATATTCTTGGTAACTTCCGTCTAATAATAATTTCTGTGATTCTAATTCTACTTCTCTCGGTTCACTAGGAAAAACTATTAGGCTAGATAACCAGTCGAAAAAATCTGAAGCGCGACGAATAAAATACTTGAGAGAAAAAGGACGCAACATAAACACAAAGCAAATAGGAAAATCATCTTTAAATTGTTCTCTTCTTTGATTAAGATGGTTAAGGATTTTGGGCACTCCTTGCCAATCATAAACACTACCCTTTATATTTTGTTCTTTTCTCGTTAATTCGTATTCATAAAAGGAATGTTCTAAACCTCTAATAAAGAGAACATCTACTGCTTTTTTAGCAACAATTTCTGCGACTAAATCATATAAATTATCAATCGCCTCTTTTATATCTAATACTTCTATCTTTTTTTTAGTTACATCTTTTTTAACTCTAGCAATTATCTCTTCCCCTTTGGCAGGAGTAGAGCTAATAAATAGTAGTCTAAATCCTGAAGTCCAGGCTATACTTCTTACTAGAGATTGATATTTCTCTTCAGGATTAGCAGGATATTCTTCTTCTTCCCAATCAAGAGGATTGTGCTTCATCTTTCTCTAATAGTTCTTTGAATTCAGGAATATTGGCAATAACTGGGTGAATATCATACCAACATTTCTTTTCATAATTATTATCTAAATAGGCATATTCTAAAACACAACGATTAAACAGTAAGTTACGATATTCATTTTCATTGTTTATTCTCTTTTGGCGATGTACTTTGACTAATAATTCCCATTCTTCATGTTCTACACTGCGACGGTAAATATTTCTTAATTCACTAATCGCCCTAATTACACATTTATTGTTTAATGGTAACTGATCAGTTTTTGAGATAGCTGTCTGCATTAAAAACAGTAGATTTCTCACATGACCACCACTCATTAAGCATAATTTATTAAATGTATCTTTACTATCAAATATTTCTGTGTTTAGATCTTTTTTAGGAAGAACTCGATTAACTCTTTTACTAATTATTTCTTTCATTTTATCTAATCCAGGAGTAAAAATCTTATCCTGTATATCTTGAACCATAATCATCGGTAAAACAGGAATACCATTATAAATGTCTGCTAAATCTGGACCACGATGAGAGTAAACTAGAGAAATAGGAACAGTGTAGATAAGATGACAGTCGAGGGCTTTTAATTGTTCACTGCGATTAATAAAAATATCTTCGTGGTTAGTTTGACCATTTTCTTGAATTATGGGGGCGATTCTATCTAAGTTATCAACAATCACTGCTAGTTTCTGAGCATTTCCAGGAAGGTTTTTTTTAGCCTCTTGAAGAAACTGATTAAGGATATTAATTAGGGTGAGTGTATGAGGATTAACTTTAGCCCTAATTTTGTAGCGCATATTTGGTTCAGTTCTAATATTAGCAGTTAGTTTAGCAAATGCTGATAAACCTGTTTCTAAATCAAGACTGTCTAAACGTACTTGACTCCCCAGTAAGTCTTGTAATTCGTCAATTCTATCTTTTAACCAACCCAGAAGAGGCTTAGTGTTACCACTGGTTTTTAAATCTTTGAGAATGTGGCGTGTACAAGCAAGTAAAATATCTATATATTGAGTATCTTCTGATTGAATATCTTCTTCATCAGCGCCAAAATAAACTACATAAAACTGTTTATCTTCCAGAAATTTTTTTAGTCTTAATAATTCTGTAGATTTGCCTCCCCCTCGATGACCAGTATAAATTTGACAGGTGTTATTATCAGATCTTTGAGTGCGATTGCCTAAATCTGAAAAGATATCTGCATCTCCTCTTACTTCTTGACAGTCTACATACTTTGGATCTCCTGCGCGTAAAGCCTGAAAAGGTTCAAACAGGTTATATAGTCTTTCTAGTAAGTCATCATCGGAGATATCAGAAATAAAAGACATAGATACTGCCAGCTTAAATATTTTACTAAATTTATTTTACTGTAATCTGGCTGATTTAGCTCAACGCTGATAGGCGAGATGATATCATGTTCGCTTATATACTTACGATTAAAATAGCAGGGAGCACCGGAGCACGGGAGCAGGGAGCAGGGAGCACCGGAGCAGGGAGAAAAAAGTTTTTAACTGTTTGCATTAACATCTCATAATATAACTAATTAAACGGACTTGATATGAGACCATAATCTTGATAATATTTTGCGAATCCGTCTTAGTTAAGCTAACTTATTTAGATTCTGTTGCCAAAAAAGGGCGATCGCCTTTTTTTGGTTATACTGAGAGCAACGCACTAGTAACTATGAAATAGAAAAATAAATGCTAAAAACGAGGTTATGACAAACCACCTTGAGCCCCCCTTAGCAAGGGGGTGCAATAAACTTACTCAAAATTGCCAGCGAAAGCGGAGAGCGCCTTAGAGGCTGTTTTTTGGTCAATAATCTTGAGTTATTGGGAGGCGCTCTCCGCCACTTCATAAGTTATTTGTGACCCCAAACCATTAACTGGTAAAGGCTGGCAATTTTGAGCAGGTTTTCTCTCGCGGGGTTGGGGGGATCTAATCTGCTTCTATATTTTTAGCATTTTTTAATCAATTTGATATAACATAAAATTCAATGATTAATCAAAAGTATCAAGATTTACCCTCATCTAAATCGCCCTATTTATGGAAAGTACTTCAGCTTTCCACAAATTTAACAGCAACTTTAAAAAAATGGTCTAATAAATATGGAAATACTTTTAACATTGGTACTCCTAACCAGCCTGTTATTATTCTTACGGATCCTCAACATATACAACAACTGTTTTCTCCCCCCTCTCAAACTTTTGACTATGTGCAAAAAAATAAAATTTTTGAAACATTACTAGGTTCTCATGCGCTAATTTTCTTATCCCAAGATGAGCATTTAAAGCAAAAAAAACTAGTATCACCTAATTTTTCTGCTCAAAATCTCGAACATTGGGGACAAGAAATTCAACAAATAACTTTAACAACTGTTCAACAAGAAATCAAAAATGACTCAATAGTTAATGTTCGTAAGTTAATGAAAACAATCTCTTTAAAGATTTTAATAAGCCTAGTCATGGGAAATAAAGATTTAGAGAAATCTACTAAATTACACTCACTTTTAATAGAACTATTTGAACTTTTTGATAATTACTTGATTTTAGGTTATTTAGCAATTCCTTTTTTACAAAAACAATGGGGATTATGGAAAAAGCTATTAACAATTCAACAGGAAATAGAAAATTTAATTATCAGTATAACAAAATCAACTAAAGTTAATCCAGATAATTACTCTTATTCTCTTCTAGGTTTACTTTCTGAAAATCCAAGCCTAAGTGAACAACAAATAGTGTCTTTAACAAAAACTATTATTTTTGCTGGTTTTGAAACAAGTGCTTCTGCTTTTAGTTGGTCTTTATATTGGGCAAGTTTATTACCTCAAAATACCGCAAAGTTAATAGAAGAAATCAGCTCTTGTCCAAATTCATATTCATCAATAATACCTAAACTCTCTTACCTTAATGCTTTTTGTAATGAAGTTTTAAGAATCACACCACCTGCTATTAGCACTTTCCCTCGTTATCTTACTGAAGATTTAATTATTGATAATTATTTAATAAAATCTGGTTCTGTTTTGGGTGCTTATATTTACTTAGTCCATCATAATAAATCTATATATTCTAATCCAGAAGAATTTAAACCAGAACGTTTTTTAGAAAAACAATTTTCTCCTTATGAATTTATTCCCTTCGGTGGTGGTTTTATGCGTTGTCTGGGAGCTAATTTAGCCCAATTTGAAATGCGTATAGTTTTGTTTTCTCTTCTTAAGCATTTTTCTTTGACAATGATTCCCAATAAAACTGTTATGCCAATTCGTCATGGTATTATCATGACTCCTCCCAAAAATTTATCCTGTCAAATTGTTTGCAAAAATATTTAATTTTCAGAACCATAAGTAGGGGCGCTGTCAAATTGTTTGCAAAAATATTTAAAATTTTTCAGAACCATAAGTAGTAGGGGCGCAAGGCTTGCGCCCTCCCCTTCTTGCGCTTTTATTCAGTTGGCGATCTTTTCATTCATAAGAGTGAGGTATACAAGCGATCGCTCCTCATAGTAGACTTAGAATGTAAATACTTAATTTGAGCTGATTATGTTGTGGTGCGTTACACGCAGGTTAACGCACCCTACGTAGTTTTTTTATTCCGTTGGCAAAGAAGCGTCAGGTATATAAGCGAGATCGCTCCTTATAGTAGACTTAGAATGTAAATACTGAATTTGAGCTGATTATTTTGTGGTGCGTTACACGCAGGTTAACGCACCCTACGTAGTTTTTTTATTCCGTTGGCAAAGAAGCGTCAGGTATATAAGCGAGATCGCTCCTTATAGTAGACTTAGAATGTAAATACTGAATTTGAGCTGATTATTTTGTGGTGCGTTACACGCAGGTTAACGCACCCTACGTAGTTTTTTTATTCCGTTGGCAAAGAAGCGTCAGGTATATAAGCGAGATCGCTCCTTATAGTAGACTTAGAATGTAAATACTGAATTTGAGCTGATTATTTTGTGGTGCGTTACACGCAGGTTAACGCACCCTACGTAGTTTTTTTATTCCGTTGGCAAAGAAGCGTCAGGTATATAAGCGAGATCGCCCTTCATCCCCAGACTTAGAATGTAAATACTGAATTTGAGCTAATTATGATATGATTATAGGTTTTTTGGTTTTGTTGCCAAAAAAAAAGTATAAAAAATAATTAGCCCCAAAAATTTCTAGTTTTTGAGGCTATATAATATATCAGGATCACGAACAAAAATCCAGTACTAAATTACTAAACTGCACCTAATAATTTAAAACTGTTACAATTTAACACAGGAGAATTAATAGTACCATTCAAAGGACATTCTTGAACAGCACAAAAAGCACAATTAGCTTGACGGAAAGTGTTGCATAGAGTTACAGGAGAGTCGTCTAAACCATTCATAGCACAACTTCTGGTTAAACAACTTTGACAATCAGCTTTTTGTAAAATTCCGCTTTCTCTAGTTTCAACTGTAGTAGTCATAATAGATAGGTCTCCTCTTAAACGAATAGACAGGTATTTCTTGAACAAGATTTAGAAATCTTTTTTTGTTCCTGATAAACATATTAATACTTTTCCAAAAAGATGAATAGAGGGTCAATTTTTCAATTATTAGTAAGATATATCAACTAAAATTTCCTTAAATTGACCTATTTGGTAAAACTAACACTACAGATAAAACTAAGCTTTTAATCCTTGCTGGACTTTTTTTTTTAAAGCAATTTTCAGCTTATCATGAACTAAATAATGAACTACATCGTAACTAACTTTTATATCTAACTCAGTCTCTAACCAAAGCTGAATTTCTCTGTAGGTTTCAAAGGTTAATGAGTTTTGTAATTTTTCCTTTAATATTTCAATTGCCCAATCTGGGATAGAAGATTTTCTTCCCCCTCCTGTTTTCTCTGCTAGTAATGCTTCTATCCCCCCTTCTCGGTAGCTACGCAGCCAGCCTTGAACTGTAATGCGATGTCTTCCTACTAAGGCGGCTACTTCTGTAATGCTTTCTGCCTGTTTACTCTTCAGTAAATATAGCCATTGTATTTTCTGAAAATTTTCTGAGCTTTTTTGTTGATTTAGAAGTAACTTTAAAGTTTCTATTGATTCTTTAATCTCTATTTTACTTACTCCTGACATTACTTTTTATCTGTAAAATTGATATTACCAATGGGTTAAATTTCTCCCTTAGCTGTTCTTTGTCAATAAATTCGGCTTATTGATAAGACCTTGCAGCTAAATTTAACAAAACTTTACAATTGTTTGGTTGAGTAAGAGACTGCCAAAAATCCAAAACTTGTTCTCCTAATTGCTGTGGTTGAAAATAGTGGAAAAAATGAAAACCTTGGGGAGATTCCCAGAGGCGATCGCCTTGTTTGAGATAAATTTTCCACCCCTGTAGATTTTGACTAGTAATAATAGGGTCATTGTGAGAACCACAAATCAACAAGGGTTTAGAAATTCCCCCGGGAGGTAAATTGACTCTTTGGTAGAGAGAATGGGGAGAAAGAGAATTATCTAAAGCTTTTTCTAAAACCTCGATAACAGCTTTGTGATGAATTGGTGTTAAATAACCAAATAGATTTTTAGCTAAACGGGAAAGAACGATTTCACGACTACAGGGTAAAGTCTCCCGCAAAATGTAATAGTAACTAAACCAATCAACGGCAGGATTGACACCTACACCCAAGAGAGTCAAAGATTTCACCTTTTCTGGGTATTTACGACTATAAATAAGACTTAATAAGCCTCCTGTACTATGACCGATTAAATGTACAGGATGAGGCATAGTTTGAAGATAATCATCCAGATAATTTAAGGCTACATCTAGAGAACTAGTTTGATCTAGATTTTGTTCATATTGCCATTGAGCGATATAAAGATAATCAGAAAGATAGTTAATAGCTGGTAAATCAAAGCGACGTAAACTAGGACTAGTATTTAACCAAACAGCATCAGGATATTTAACCATAGGGGGCATCTCCAATCATTGAAATTATTGCCAATTTTTATCAATAACTTTAAATAGATTATCCTATCTGAAAAGTTATTGCAAGTAATTTTCATTAATTTCAGCTATTTGTTGTTTGGTTACAAGAGTGTATGTGGTGCGTTACACTTCGTTAACGCACCCTACGTAGCTGAAAAGTTATTGCCAGTTATTTTTATTAATTTCAACGTAAATCAGTAGTAGGGGCGCAAGGCTTGCGCCCATTCTTCGGCTTGCGCCCATTCTTCGGCTTGCGCCCATTCTTCGGCTTGCGCCCATTCTTCG
>NZ_JALKVM010000338.1:0-7483 GCF_057440575.1 Johannesbaptistia floridana | reverse complement strand
GGGGGACTTCTTTCATAAAACTAATTGTAATTCAGAGAAAACTAAGGGCGATCGCCTTAGATAAGATCCCCCTCAATCCCCCTTACCAAGGGGGACTTCTTTCATAAAACTAATTGTAATTCAGAGAAAACTAAGGGCGATCGCATCAGATAAGATCCCCCTCTATCCCCCTTACCCAGGGGGACTTCTTTCATAAAACTAATTGTATAGCAAGCTCGCCAATAGATGTTTACAGTTATCATCAAAAGCCCCCCTTAATAAGGGGGGTCAGGGGGGATCATTTATCTAATGAGGGGAACACTACAACGAGCCCTGCTATAATTCAGACAAGACTAAGGGCGATCGCCTTAGATAAGATCCCCCTCTATCCCCCTTACCAAGGGGGACTTCTTTCATAAAACTAATTGTATAGCAAGCTCGCCAATAGATGTTTACAGTTATCATCAAAAGCCCCCCTTAATAAGGGGGGTCAGGGGGGATCATTTATCTAATGAGGGGAACACTACAACGAGCCCTGCTATAATTCAGAGAAAACTAAGGGCGATCGCATCAGATAAGATCCCCCTCTATCCCCCTTACCCAGGGGGACTTCTTTGATAACAATAATTGTATAGCAAGCTCGCCAATAGATGTTTACAGTTATCATCAAAAGCCCCCCTTAATAAGGGGGGTCAGGGGGGATCATTTATCTAATGAGGGGAACACTACAACGAGCCCTGCTATAATTCAGAGAAAACTAAGGGCGATCGCATCAGATAAGATCCCCCTCTATCCCCCTTACCCAGGGGGACTTCTTTGATAACAATAATTGTATAGCAAGCTCGCCAATAGATGTTTACTATAAGTAAACTTTGACTTTTTTGCCAAAAAATTATAAAATCTAGACATAATTTCAAGAGTTAAAATAGTAACTACCCAATGTCGCCAAAAGTAGAGATTTATACCTGGAGTCGTTGTCCCTTTTGTATGAGGGCAAAAGCTTTATTGAAGGAAAAAGAGATAGAATTTACAGAGTACTGTATTGATGGAGATGAAGAGGCAAGAGACCAAATGAGCGATCGCGCTAACGGCCGCCGCAGTGTTCCTCAAATTTTCATTAACGATCAACATCTTGGCGGTTGTGACGACCTCTATGAAGCTGAAAATTCAGGAAAACTAGATCAGTTGTTACAAGAGTCCGTAAGTTAATAATTACTCAGGAAAAAGTTTGTGAAGCTTGCATTTATTATAGATCCCATATCCAGACTAGATCCAGGACACGATACAAGTGTAGCTCTTATGGAAGCGGCCCAAACTCTAGGTCATCAAATCTGGATAACCGAAATGGGAAAACTAAGCGTAGTCAAAGGAGAAGCTTGGGCACAATTACAAAAAGTAGAGTTAGAAACAGTAACACTGGAAGGGGATAAATATCAAATCCCTTCCCCTTGGTATAAGTTGGGGGAAAAAATGACCCAACCCCTAGGGTTGATGGATTGTGTATTTATGCGCAAAGACCCCCCAGTAACTGTGCCCTATATATACGCTACTTATATTCTTGATTTAGTTAAACCACCTACCCGCGTAATTAACTCTCCCGGCGGACTACGATTAGCTAATGAAAAAATGTACGCTTTACAATTCACATCAGTAATTCCTGAAACAATTGTTACTCATGATAAAGACCTGGTTCTGGAATTTGTAGCTACCAGAGAAGGGGGGGTAATTAAACCTCTAGGGGGTAAGGGAGGAGAAGGAATCCTATTTGTGAACGCAGGCGATCGCAATCTTAACTCCTTAGTAGAAATTAGTACCAGACAAGGTCAAGAGCCAATCATGCTACAAAATTATTTACCAGAAGCTAAGTATGGTGATAAAAGAATTATCTTACTAGATGGAGAACCAATCGGGGCAGTCAATCGAGTTCCTACAGGTAAAGAATTTCGTGGTAACATGGCTGTAGGAGGAAGAGTTGAAAAAGCAGAAATCACCTCTAGAGACTTAGAAATATGTCAAGCAGTCAAATCACGCCTGCAAGCTGATGGTCTTTATTTTGTTGGTTTAGATGTAATTGGTGGCTATTTAACGGAAATTAACGTTACTAGTCCCACAGGCATTAGAGAAATAGATAGGCTAAATAAAACTAGTTTAGGTCAACAAGTAATCCAGTGGCTAGAAAAACTAATTAAACGGACTTGACACAACATTAGCAGGGTGCGTTACACTGCGTTAACGCACCAGAGTTTCATAGCTTTACTATCATACCTTCAACTAAATTTGGTTTATGTACGCAAGTTAAAAACTAGGTTCGTAGTTGGACTTTAGTCCAATGTACAAACGAAAATAATAACTGGGTTTTAGGAAATATACAATAAATCAGGAACTGGTACCCAGTCATCGCCATTCCTTTTTAGAGTAATTGACCATTCGATACCTACTTCACCTCGATTTTTACTCCAATCATCAAGAAATCGATACAACACTCCTGTTAAACGAGAATGAAATCTTTTAGGTGCCATTTTAGGAATTCTTTGTCCTTCTCTGAATTCATAGGTAATATCTTCTTGAGGAAGTGTAAGAAATTCTTCCAAAGTCAATTTTTTAACTATAGTCATGGTACTTTTACTAAGTTTTGTTCAAAGGAAAGTAGAGATAAAAAAGCTTTTTTCTTAATCTTTTTAAAAAAGTCTGAGGCTATGATATATTAACTAATATAACAAAGTAAAACTATTTGATATTATTTAAATCTATGCCTCCTCGCTGGCCACGTAAACCAGATCGCCAAGATCCCGAATTCCGTCGCTTAGACGATCGCATGAATTTTGCTGTTCATGTAGCTCTTTTTTTAGCTGTTAACTCAGGTTTATGGTTTTTCCATAACTTTAAATACAGTAATTGGTCTTGGTTAGTGTGGTTTAGTAGTGGTTGGCTAAGTATTTTGATTTTGCATTTAGCCTATATTACCCTGATAGCTGACTATAGCGCTACGGGCAGGAAGCAACAGGAAAAAGGGAATAGTTAGGCTAGTATTTGGTTTAACGACTTTTTATGTTAAATATATGTCAAACATCCCTGTCTGTAGTGCTATACAATATAAAACAATAAAATTAAATCCGATGAGTAATACCAACCAAACAGCAGAAATAGAAAAATTAGCCGCTAGTATTGGCGAAAATATTTATATAGATGTAGCAAAATGGCATCTCTACTTATCCGATGCTCATCTTCACACTACTGTGGCTGAACAAGTTTATATTTTTCTAGACAATCATAACTCTATTGAGGAAGAAGATGTACTTTCTCTACTGGAAAATATACCTGTAAAATTAGGCGGCGGTAAAAAAGAATTACCTTTGATTGATTTAATTCCCACATCATGTCATAGCCAATTAATGGATATTATTGAGGAATATCAACGCCAGAGATAACAGTTTTGGTTCTCGGCGTATTTGCTTTTGATAAGCATCAACAATAACATTTATGGGGAATAGGCAATAGGGGAGAAAGTGCAACGAGAAATACAATTTACCCGATAATGTCAAGAGAACCACAGTTTTTTCAAGATTTTTAAGTTATTTAAAGTGGTCTTTTTTCAAAGGCCACTTATTATTAGAGATATCCAAAGTTATAGTTAATTTGAATTGAAACTTTATGAATAATTTAGTAAAATTTACAACAAATCAAGGATTTAACTTTTCACTTCCTCAAGGAAAAATTCCCTATCAAGAGACTAGCTTAGAAACTAAAGGAATTTATGAACCAGAAACAGAAGAGGCTATTTATAATTTTGTCAAGCCTGGGATGACAGTGATTGAATGTGGTGCTTGTTGTGGATATCATAGTTTAAATTTAGCAAAAGCTGTAACTAATACAGGAAAAATCTACTGTTTTGAAGCTAATCCAGAACTTATTCCTATTCTCGAAGAAAATGTAAAAATTAATAATTATACTGAGAGAGTCGAAATTATTAATAAAGGAATATGGCAAAAAAATGGCTTGATGGCTTTTCCTATTCAAAATGAAGCATTGGGAATGGCTTCAATTCCTAGATTACAGAAAAGACTGAGACATAATAATCTGATTTTTCGTAAATTACTCCAATGGAAATCTAATGATTTGAAAAAAATTATTCAATTAGAAGTAATTTCAATCGACGAGTATTTTCATGATCAAAAAATAGATTTTATTCGTATGGATATAGAAGGCGCAGAATTAGAAGCTTTAAAAGGAGCAAAAAACTTATTAACCAAGCAAAATGTAACTATAATTATGGAATGGACTTTAGAACAGGGAAGAACAGACGACCAAACTATTGAACTTTTTGCATTACTCAATTCTTTAAACTATAAAAAATATCGGATTTTAAAAGAAGGTCTTAAGAAAATAGAGACAGTAGAAGAGTTTATCAATAGCTGGTCAGATAAGTCTAACAAAAATCAGCGAGATATACTATGTGTTAAAGAAGAAGTATAATAAGCAGTTGTTTTAACCTTTAGATTGTTTACGCTTAATAATCCAAATAATCCCTCCTCCAATCAAAACAACCGCGACAATCAAACTAATGGGACCTATAAAATTTTCAACTAAATCATAATTATCACCGAGAATATATCCAGCAAGAGTTAATAGAGTAACCCATACAGCAGTTCCCAGGGTAGAGTAAGCTAAAAAAGGTACTAAGGGCATATTACTAACTCCGGCCGGGACAGAAATGTAAGTGCGTACCCCCGGTACGAGACGACTAAAACAAGCAGCTTGTTTGCCTTTTTCATCGAACCATTGTTTAGCTTTTTGAATATCTTGACTCTTAAGGGTTAGCCATTTGCCATAGCGATCGCATAATCTTTCGATTCTTTTTAAGCTGGTAAATTTTCCTAAATAATACCAAGGCAAAGCCCCTAGAATTGAACCAATAACTCCCGCGATAATCACATAAACAAAATTAAGTTTTCCTTGAGTTACTGTAAATCCTGCTAAGGGCATAATTACTTCTGAGGGAATAGGCGGAAATATATTTTCTAATAACATTAACAGGGCAATCCCCACATATCCTAAATTGTTAACGGTGTTAATAATCCAATCAAGCATAATATTTTATCAAATAACTACTATTCAAATTATCACATATTCTCACAGGAAAAAATAGCTTGAATTTAGTAAATTGAAGCAGAAATCTAACTAAAGTTAGATGTAACAAAAAAAGGGATGATTATAAATATAACTCAAGTTAGATGTAGAAATAATCTTCAATAAATAAAGTAAAAAATAATCAAGAAAAAATACAACAAGGGCGAAAGTATTAATGGTATCAAATAACAAAGAAACGCTGACCAATGCGGCAGGAATACCAGTTCCTAGTAATGATGTTTCTAAATCCGTGGGAAAACATGGCCCTTTACTGTTAGAAGACTACACTTTAATTGAAAAAATGGCCCACTTCAATCGGGAGAGGATTCCTGAACGGGTGGTTCATGCTGTAGGATCTGGTGCTTATGGTACCTTTACAGTGACTGATGATATTACCAAATATACTAAAGCTAAAATATTTGCCGAAGTAGGCAAAGAAACAGAAGTATTTGCCCGTTTCTCTACGGTAGCTAAATCCAAAGGCGGCTCAGATATTTATCGGGATCTCAGAGGATTTTCTCTAAAATTTTATACTGAAGAGGGAAATTGGGATATGGTGGGCAACAATACACCAATATTCTTTGTAAGAGACCCCATGAAATTTATGGACTTTATTCGGTCTCAAAAAGAACATCCCCAAGAAAATTGGCGACATGATCAGATGTGGTGGGATTTTTGGTCTTTATCGCCAGAAAGTATCCATCAAGTTCTGTGGTTAATGGGAGATCGCGGTGCGCCGATGGGCTGGAGACATCTAAATGGCTACGGAAGCCATACTTTTAGCTTTATCAATCAAGAAAATGAGCGCATTTGGGTAAAATTTCACTTCAAAACAGACCAAGGCATCAAAAACTTTACAGAAGAGCAATGGATGCACTTACAAGGTATTGAACCTAGATGGGCGACAAAAGACTTATACAATGCCATAGAGGAGGGTAATTTTCCCTCTTGGACAATGTATATTCAAACTATGACCGATAATCAAGCAGAAAGCTTCCCCTGGAATCCCTTTGATTTGACCAAAGTCTGGCCTCATAAAGACTATCCCCTACAAAGAGTTGGTAAATTAGAATTAAACCGCAATCCTGAAAATTATTTTGCTGAAGTAGAACAAGCGGCATTTTCTCCAGGTAACGTGGTTCCGGGAATCTCTTGGTCTCCAGACCGTATGTTACAAGCTAGAATCATGTCTTATGCAGATACTCATCGTTATCGTTTAGGAGTTAACTATGAGTCTATTCCTGTTAATCAACCCCATAAAACTGAAGCTAATACCCCCTATCGCGATGGATTGATGCGAGTAGATGACAATAGCGGTTCTCGGATTAATTATAGCCCCAGCCACGAAGATTATCCCAAGGTAGATAAAAGTAATCAAACTCCACCCTACCATTTAGAAGGAATGGCAGAACGTATCTCTCTAGCTGATGAAGATCACTATGATCAAGCTCAAATGTTCTACAATATGCTTAAACCTCAAGAAAAAGACCGTTTAGTGCATAACATTGCTGGAAGTTTGGGTAAATGTAATCAAGAAATTCAAGATAAGCAAATTGAGATATTTCGCCAAGTTAGTTCTCAATTAGCTGACCGCGTCATCGAAGAAATTGCTAATACTCAGCCACCTCAACCAGATCCAAAACCAGCGACTATTTAACAAATACCAATCATAATTACTCCATCTTAATGGTCAAAGTAACAGCGATCGCCTTTATGGTGGCAAAGGAGAAGATACCATCAGGGGAAGTGATGGTGAAGATACTTTAGGTGGTGGAGAAGACAATGATCTGATTTTGGGAGAAAACGATAAAGATAAACTCAATGGCAATCAAGGCGATGATTCTCTCAATGGTGGTAATCGTGGGGATGATTTACTAGGAGGTGACGGTGATGATTTATTAGAAGGGGGAAACGGTTTTGACATCCTCCGAGGTGGTGACGGTAATGATACTTTGAATGGCGACGATGGTCGAGATACGCTTCTCGGTGGGAGAGGAAATGATTATCTTATCGGTGGAGGATTTGATAGCTTATTCCTAGAGGGAAATGCTAGTATTACTAGACTTGAACGTCGCTATCGCCGAAGCGATCGCTTATTTGGCGGTGATGGTAATGATACCCTAGATGGTGGTAATAGTAACACGGTGATGTTTGGTGGTTCAGGTGCGGATCAGTTTTGGTTTACTGAGCCATTTCCTAGTTTAGATGATTCTCTTCCCCCTGATGAACTTTTGAATCCCAAAGTTGATGTAATCGCCGACTTTGATTCTAACCAAGATTTAATTGCTATAGATAGTAATCTCGATACCAAGTTAACTCCAGGGGCTAAATACAGTTGAAAAATATCTACTCATTACTGCTAAAAGTTGCTCATTTG
>NZ_JALKVM010000337.1:0-1313 GCF_057440575.1 Johannesbaptistia floridana | reverse complement strand
GGGCAGGGAGATAACCCAACATTAATGTTTAATTAATTATATAATTAAATATTGAGGTTAATATTTTTATCCAGGTTAGTAATAAACACAGATGGGTATTAGATGAAAAAACAAATTAATTTAAACAATCAACTGTTAACATCGACAATTTTGGTAATATTGCTGATCTTTGTGGGATTTAACAGCTTTGTCATTATTAATCCAGGTCAGGCTGGGGTAATAAGCATTTTAGGAAAAGCTAGAGAGGGAGTCTTGCTAGAGGGGATTCATTTTAAACCGCCTTTAGTTTCCGTTGTAGATATTTACGATCTAACTGTACAAAAGTTTGAAGTACCAGCACAAAGTTCGACCAAAGATTTACAAAATTTATCAGCTAGTTTTGCGATTAACTTTCGCCTAGATCCCTTATTAGTGGTAGAGATTCGTAGAAAACAAGGAACTTTAGCCAACATTGTCTCTAAAATTATTGCTCCTCAAACTCAGGAATCTTTTAAGGTTGCAGCAGCAAGGAGAACCGTAGAAGAAGCAATAACCAAAAGAAATGAACTTAAGCAAGATTTTGATAATGCTTTAAGTGAAAGATTAGAAAAGTACGGCATTATTGTACTCGATACAAGTGTAGTCGATTTAGACTTTTCTGTGGAGTTTGCTAGGGCTGTAGAGGAAAAACAAATTGCCGAACAAAAATCGAAACGAGCTGTTTATGTGGCTCAAGAAGCAGAACAAGAGGCCCAAGCCGATATTAACCGGGCGCAAGGTAAAGCAGAGGCACAAAGACTTTTAGCCGAAACGTTAAAAGCTGAAGGTGGCAAGTTAGTTTTACAAAAAGAAGCAATTCAAGCATGGAGAGACGGTGGATCTCAAATGCCTCAAGTGTTAGTCATGGGTAACAAAGATCAAGGAAGTGTTCCTTTTTTATTTAATGTTGGCGAGATCCAAAATTAATCATAAAAATCAGCTAACTTTTTATAGCAGTGCTCGTTGTATTGTAGTGTTAACCATATTTAGATAAACTTTTCCCCCCAACCCCCCTTATTAAGGGGGGCTTTTGATGATAACTGTAAACATCTCTTTGCGAGCTTGCTATAACTCTAATCAAACTAGTAAACATCGAGTGCCAGAATAGGTACTTATATGACAGTTAGAAATTATAGAATTTCCTGAACTAGATGAGAGCGATCGCCTTTTAGTTATTGACGAAATCGGTAACACTATCCTCACATCTTGCATCTATACCTAATGTTACTGGTGGTGGTTGAGTAATGAGTTTTGAAGTTTTGAAGTAATGAGTTAAAGAATTAATGCGATCGCGC
>NZ_JALKVM010000336.1:0-7491 GCF_057440575.1 Johannesbaptistia floridana | reverse complement strand
CTCGTGAAAGTGAGAAGGGTCGGTTTTATCGGTTGCCTAATACTCAGGATAAAGAGGCTATTGTTGCAGCGAAGGAGGAGTTAGAGAGGAGAAAAGCTGCCCATCAGGGGGAATTAAGTTTAGTTCCTGATGAACCATTACCAATAATGAGTGGTGTTTTTAATGCCCCTATTTATGGTCATGATACTTGGGGTAGCTTATTTACCTCTCGTCAAGCTTTAGCACTAACAACTTTAGTAAGCTTAATTAATAAAATTTATGTTGAAGTAGAAACTTCAGAAGATCGAAAACTTATAAAAGTGGTTCAATGTTGTTTAGCATTTCTTATAGATAAAATATCCGACTTAGGCAATTCTCTAAATGCTTGGGAAACTGTAGCAGAGTGTCCTAGACATCTTTTTGGTCGGCAAGCCATTCCCATGGTCTGGGATTTTGCAGAAGCAATATGTATAGGGAATTCTAGTGGTTCACTGGAAATTATAAATGAGCGTTTTTATCGTGTTTTAACCGAAGTAGGAAATAATTGGAGTCTAGGTCAAACTCAACAAGCAGACGCAACCTTACACCCCTTCCCCGATGACTTTATACAAGCCTTTATCTCAGACCCTCCATACTATGATGCAGTGCCATACTCAGACTTATCTGACTTCTTTTATGTATGGTTAAAACGCAGCTTAGGTAATCTTTACCCTAATTTATTTTCATCTCAAATAGCCCCAAAGGATGAAGAAATATGTGAAATGGCTGGTTGGGATTCTGCTAGATATCCACATAAAGATGGAAATTGGTTTGAAGCGCAAATGGCAAAAGCCATGGCAGAAGGTTGTAGAATACTCTCCCCTGATGGTATAGGTATCATAGTGTTTGCCCATAAATCAACATCAGGATGGGAAGCACAACTTCAAGCCATGGTAGATGCAGGTTGGACTATAACCGCATCATGGGCAATTGATACCGAAATGAGTACAAGATTACGTGCTAGGGACTCTGCCGCCCTCGCCTCATCAATCCACCTAGTGTGTCGCCCTCGCACCAAAAACCAAATCGGCGATTGGAGAGATGTACTGCAAGAACTACCTATTCGTATTCATGAATGGATGCCACGCCTTGCATCAGAAGGAATAGTAGGTGCCGATGCTATTTTTGCCTGTTTAGGACCTGCTTTAGAAATCTTCTCCCGCTATGACAGTGTAGAAAAAGCCTCTGGTGAAATAGTCACTCTCAAAGACTATCTAGAAAACCTGTGGGCTGCTGTATCTCAAGAAGCCTTGCGAATGATTTTCAAAGATGCCGATACATCATCTCTAGAATCAGATGCCAGACTTACAGCTATGTGGCTTTGGACTTTATCAACTGAAGCTGGGGATAACAACCATACGGAGGTAGAAGCAGAAGCAGATGAAGATGAATCCACCTCCAAAGCAGCTAACACAGGCTTTGTTTTAGAATACGATTCTGTAAGAAAAATCGCCCAAGGCTTAGGGGTTAACTTAGAAAACCTCAATACCCTAGTAGAGATTAAGGGAAACAAAGCCAGACTTTTACCTGTATTAGAAAGGTCAAAAGCATTACTAGATAAAAAGCGGTGCGACCCCGCGGAGGAAACCTCCGCAAGGAAACGCGCACCAAGACATGATTTAGACTCTCTTAAAACTCCCAAAAAAAGAAAAACCAAAAAGAATAAGAATGTACAAATATCCTTATTCCCGGAAGAAGAACAAAAGATTACTCAAAACAGGGATGATTCAACTATAGAGAATATAGGGAAAACTGTTTTAGACCGTATCCACCAATCAATGCTTCTGTTTACCGCAGGGAGAAGCGATGCTTTAAAAACCTTCTTAGTAGATGATGGGGTAGGAGATGACCAGCGATTTTGGACCTTAGCTCAATCTCTATCAGCATTGTACCCTAATGGGACTAGTGAGAAACGGTGGATAGATGGGGTATTAGCTAAGAAAAAAGGACTGGGATTTTAAGCAATACTTGTAGGGTGCGTTCAGTAAATGTAACGCAAAAGTTAATTATTTTGTGAACACAAACAGCTTTGGCTCATATCTTCCACCAGAACTTATGTACTAATTTTTCAGGAAAAATGTTTTTTATGGTTAATTCTCTATAATCTTTGTCTCCTAGGGGTTTAACACCAATTCTTTTACTCATTACTCCTTACTTCAAAACTCATTACTCAACCTCCACCAGTAACTTTGGGTAAAGATGCAAGAGCTAAGTATTATGTTGGGTTTCGTGACCTCAACCCAACCTACAGGCTACAGGCTTCTTACTTCAAAACTTCAAAACTCATTACTTCAAAACTCATTACTCATGTTTGGTGCGTTACGCGCTCCTTTGCACTTCACACCCTACTACTTGCCATATAGATAAGCGATCGCCCTCGGTCTGCTGTAAATTATAATTAGTATTATAAAAAAGTCCCCCTTGGTAAGGGGGATTGAGGGGGATCTTATCTGAGGCGATCGCCATTTAATTGATGTTCCCCCTGACCCCCCTTAAAAAGGCTATGCTTTATAAGCAAATCTGAAACCCTTGTATAGCAGGGAGCTTCTGAGCAGGGAGCAGGGAGAGGGATTTTAAGTAAAATTACTTAAGTTGTGGATAAAATGTATATTACTATACATTATTTTCTTAAACAAAATCTGAAAAAGCACAGAATCATAAGTTGGTGTTTTTGTCAAGTTTTATGTTAAGAAAGATGTTTATAAAGGATAGCTTATTAAGGGGGGAAGGGGGGAAAAGTTTATCTAATGAGCGGAACACTACAACGAGCACTGCGATAAAATATATTTAGAGAAAATACAGCAAAAAGTGTAAATTAAATCATAGTTTACACTATAAACGAAAGGGCGATCGCCTGAGACTTAGACCAAAGCACTTCTAAAAAAGTACTAAATAGGCCAACAGGCGAGAATCAATTTTTAAAATCCCCATCTATGCCGACCTTTCTTGCCTCTCTTGCCTCCTTTTAAGGGGTTAGGATCAATTCTTTAACTCATTACTCATTACTCCTTACTTCAAAACTCATTACTCAATCACAACCAGTAACATTAGGTAAAGATGCGAGGGTCTGAGTATTACCTATAAGAAAGTTTCTGTATCTCGACTATCCACAGGCCAATCTGAATTTTCGCCACCAATGATTATACGTTTGATAAGTAGATATTCTCGGTTAAGTTGTTGAATGGCATTAATTAAGACATCTACAGCAATTAAATCACTCATACCTAAATCAAACCAACAGCGCCCCCACAAACCGTTATATTCAAATTCTCCCATATTGTGCATCGGCGCCATTAAAATATTAGAATCTAAGTTATATTCCATATAGCTAATATCAGTACCCATATCTTGCACTTGGAGATTTTCTCCATTAAAACCCCCCAACTTACCTAGATAAAACCAAGAATTAAATAATTCTTCCACATACTGTTGTTCCATAATAGAAGGAATATTGTCAAACTCCAGCCAAATCCAAAGGTCAAAGGGATTAAATTCGCGAAACTCGATTTCCATGATTCTAAAATAGAGAAACAGCTTAAATATTTTAACCTTTTTTAACTATGAGTAAATTAATATATTTAAATAATCAAAAGAAATTAGCTGATTTGATGGAAAAGGCAGGGATTGAGGGTTACAGCCACTTGAGTAAGCTTAGTGGTGTTTCCCAACGAGAACTACGGAGACTAGAATATGGATTGCTACCAAAAATAAATCTTGATAATGCTATTAAAATCTCTTTGAGTCTGAATATCTCTTTGGCAGAATTTATTAACTATTTTTGGCCAGAAACCAATAAGATCAATCTCAAACCTGTGAACATAGAAATACAAAAGATTAACTCTTTAAGACAAGAATACAATGTATTACAAGCTATTCACAAAAATCAAGAACAATACTGGCAAGAATCAGTATTAAAGATAATCGAGTCGTGGTTGTTAAAATGGCCAACGGCCCTAGCGGCGATCGCCTATAATCCTAGAATACTCGCAACTCAATTAGTTCCTTTAATCAAACCTGTAGAACGATTATTAAAAGGTTGGGGAATTGAAGCAACGGCTAAAGTAGGTGCCAAGGTAGTCTATAATCCTGAAGAACATCAAATTATTGGGGGTGATATTCAACCAGGAGACTTAGTAAGAGTGCGTTATGTTGGCTATCGCCAAGGTGATAAACTACTATACAAAGCTAAAGTAAGTGCCATCAGCAAATCATAAAAAATATTTAAACTCCTCCTGAATTTATAAGATGACTAATGACTATTTTGCCACAGTAGCGCGAGGCTTAGAAGAGATTGCATCTCAAGAATTAGCAAACCTCGGGGCCAAAAATATTAGCCCAGCATTTACTGGAGTCCATTTTAGCGGAGATAAATCACTACTCTATCGCGTTAACCTGTGGGCAAGAACTATTTTTCGGGTACTTATGCCCATTAAAACAGTTAAATGTTCCAGTAGACAAGAATTATATCAACAAGTGCGTTCTATTGATTGGCAAGATTATCTCAGTTTAGACCAGACTTTTGCGGTTAATTGTACTGGTGGTAATCGCAATCTCAATCACAGTCATTTTACCGCTCTTGAAGTAAAAAATGCCATCGTTGACCAACAAAGAGAACGAACCGGAAAACGTTCTAATGTATCTATCAAAGAACCTGATATACTTATTAATGCTCATATTTATCAAAATGATTGTATATTAAGCTTAGATAGTTCGGGAGAGAGTTTACATCGCCGTGGATATCGCCCTGCTATGGGATTAGCACCTATAAAAGAAACCTTGGCCGCAAGTTTACTCAATATAGCTAATTGGCAGGGGGATGTAGCTTTTTTAGACCCTCTATGTGGTTCAGGAACTTTGCCGATAGAAGCGGGGATGAAAGCTTTAAATATTGCTCCTGGTTTAAAGCGTGAAAAATTTGCTTTAGAAACCTGGCCAGATTTTGATGCTAACTTATGGGAAAAATTACGTAAAGATGCGAAAAATAGTCAATTGTTTAAATCTGAGGCTGTGATTAGAGGCAGTGAAGGTGATTCTCAAATCCTGAGTCAAGCACAAAATAACCTCAAATTGTGTCAATTAGATAGTCATATTCAACTTTTACATCAACAGTTAAAAGATGTATATCCTCCCGCAGATACAGGCATTGTGATTACTAATCCTCCCTACGGTAAGCGCGTGGGTAAAGCTTCAGAATTAGCTAGTCTCTATAAGTTGTTGGGAGATATATTAAAACAACGTTTTTGTGGTTGGCGTGCCTATATTCTTACAGGTAATAAGGAGTTAGCTAAGAAGATTGGTTTAAAGCCCTCCCGTCGTCTACCAGTATATAATGGCTCTTTGTTATGTAGTTTATTAGAATTAGAAATCTATTAAAAATTTCGAGATTCTAAAACCTGTTTAATTGTGGTTAAACTCTCTAAACTAATCAAGCCACGATGACCATATTTTTGATTAGCGATCGCCAAATAAACGGCATTTTCCTGAGGGCTTAAACGAGAAAATCTAGGAGAGCGATTAATATAGGTAAAAATACTATTAACTTCTTGAGTAAAATAACGAGTTTCTGCGTATGAATCGCTGATTATACAATCGGCATGACCACTACTATATCTATTGATAAAATCTGTCCCTTCGATGATGTCTTCTACTTTTTTAAAAGCAATTAGTTTTTCAAAGTGGGCTTGACCCCAATTTTTTTCCTCAAATGCCTTCAAATATTCTGGAAATTCTTGAGCTAATTCTGCATCTCCCCCTAACTCAAATCCTGCTTCCTGTAATTTTTTCCACAGTTTTACTAAGGCAAAGCTTTTGTAATTACTTTCTATCACTACCTTTTCTATAGCATTTACAGGATCAGGGCTACTATCATGACTATCAATAATCGCTTGATATGCCAAGTCTATATCTCCTGAATTAGAATAATATAAATAGCAATTACTCATTACTGAAGTTATTGTTGGTACACTCGCCAACTCTTTCACTTTTTTGACTAAGCTTGGACGACCGTAGGGTATTGCTAATTGTATATAATCATTTTGAGTTAATAACTCCTGTAAAGATGTTCCTTGGTCTGAAGATAGCTGTTGTACACAATTAGGGGGTAACTCTACCATCCCTAGGGCATTTTGTATCACCGATAGTATAACTTTATTCACATGACTTGATTCTCCCATGCCTCTTAGTATGATACTGTTGCCTGACTTGAGAGACATCGCCGCGGCGATCGCTGCTAATTCTGGAAATCCTTCAAAAATAAATGCTATTACTCCCAAGGGTACTGACCTACAATATCCTTCAAATGTACTGTAGTATTGGTAGGAGTGATTAACCTGTCTCGCCAGAGGATCTGTTAATTTAGAAATAGTCTTAATAATGGCAATTGTCCTTTCTAGACGTTTTGGAGTCAATTTTAGCCATTTAATAATCAAATTTTGCACAGCCATTTCTCTAGCTTCTAGTAAATCGAGGGTATTAGCTTCTAAAATTTGGTCTAAAGATGCTTCTAATCCCTCAGCGATTGCTAATATAGCCTGATTTTTCAAAGAAGGCTTATAAGTTGCCAACTTCAGATAATCTTGCTGTGCGCGTTTGACACAAAGTTTTAAAGAAGTTTCTGAGTCCATATTGATATATTGATCAACGGCGATAAGCCAACCAAACCATAATAGCGGGAATAATAGCTAAAGTTATAGCGAATATAGCCCATACTATCATACTAATTCCCGATCCAGAGCGCAAGGCAAGGGGTAGCCAGATAATTAGTAGAATTAGAATAATCGCCAAAGCAAAGGGGAGGTAAGTCTCGCTTAAGCCTTGATTAGAACCAATCCAACGATTGTTATGCCAGCGCCAGCTTTTTTTATAGGGGTAGTGAGAAGATAGCTGTTCAATTTCATGACCATTTTCTTGAACCACAAAAATTTGTTGACAGCGATCGCAACCAAAGGCTTCTGTTAAGACAATGGGTTTCAAGCGTCCTTTTCGGCGACAAGGACAGTCATATTCCGATGTTAAATCAATTTTCTGAGCTTTTCGATGTGTCACAATCTAAAAACGTAAGTTATGGTTAAAAAAAATTAGAATATATAAGCTATATCTTAACTCGATTTTCTCTAACTTAAAATCCTGTATTTTGTTTTTTTCTTTGCCTAAGAGAGAATTGCTATATCCTATAATTAAACAAAGAATTAATTAGTCTTATTGCCAATCATGTTTAATCAAGAAACAATTTTAGCGGCCGCACTTTATTTAATCCTAAGTGGATTATACCTGTTAATTATTCCTGGTACAGTTTATTTTTATCTTAAACAACGCTGGTATGTGGCAAGTTCCTTTGAAAGAGCTTTTATGTATTTTCTGGTATTTTTCTTTTTTCCTGGTATGCTCCTCTTGAGTCCTTTGCTCAATTTTAGACCTAAACGCCGAGAAATAAAAGCTTAAACTATTGCACGCCGAGAAATAAAAGCTTAAACT
>NZ_JALKVM010000335.1:0-7508 GCF_057440575.1 Johannesbaptistia floridana | reverse complement strand
CGACCTTTACCCTAGAAATAGGAGTTAAACTCATGCGAGTTTTTGTCTTAGATTCCCACAAAAAACCATTAAATCCAAGCCATCCTGGTAGAGCTAGAAAGTTACTCAATCAAGGGAAAGCAAGCGTATTTAAACGTTATCCATTTACCATTATTCTTAAGGAGGAAAAACCATTACACACAAACAATAATTGTAAGCTAAAGTTAGATGGGGATTTTAACCCACATCTAACCGCAGACCACCAAAGTCTTCGATTTGGTGGGGGACTTCAACCCGATTGGGCGAGGCACAAAGGCTTTACTTTAACTAAAAATCTTCCCTCCTGCCTCGGATCCCCCTGCCTCCTGCCTCGCCCGAAGGGGGTTAAAACTGCTAACCAAACAGTTCAAGGTATTAGCCACAAATACTGTAAACCTATTCACAAGGCGGATGGATATAACTATGCAACATAAATTATGTCCCTCATTTCCTCTCATCGCTAACCTGATGAGAGGTTTAGCGAGAGTCTCTATGAGGGCGGAAAGATGAATATTGAACGGCGGAGGTTTTTACAACAAACAGGATTAGCGTTTCTGACTCTAGGATTAGGTCAGATAAATCTTTCGAGATTTAACCGCTATGTTCAAACATTAGCAGATCCAACTAAAAGAAAACTAGCTTTGCTAATAGGAATCAATGAGTATCAAGATTATTCTCATCTTCATGGCTGTTTAACTGATGTAGAGTTGCAAAAAGAACTTCTAATTCATCGGTTTAATTTTCAACCGGCTGATGTCTTGACCCTTACTAATGCCGAAGCCACCAGAGAAAATATCGAAGATGCTTTTAAACAGCATTTAATTAAACAGGCTGAAGAAAATGATGTGGTAATCTTTCATTTTAGCGGTTATGGCAGCTCAGCTAAAATAGAAACAGCAGCAGCTTCTCAGCCGAGAATAATTCCTTGTTTAACTCCCGTTGATAGCAATTTACAAACCAAAGGATTGCCAACTAGTAATTTTTTATTTGAACCTACCTTAGATTTATTAGCACAGTCTCTATCTACTAACAAGGTAGTCTTCGTTTTAGATACTAGCTATCTAGCCACAGATAAACCTTTACAGGGAAATCTGCGTATACGGTCTTTGGCAAAATCTCCCACAGAAAAATCTAATTTCTCCGAAATAGCTTTAAACGAGAATTTACAATTACAATTATCTACTCAAGAAAAACAAGGATTGAAAAAAAGAAATAACTCTTCCCTATATCTTAAAGCTGCTAAAAAAGATCAATGGGCAGCAGAAGAAGATTGGCAAGGGTTTAGTGCCGGGATATTTACTTATAATTTAACTCAGTATTTATGGGAAGCGATCGCCCCTACTAGTTTAATGGTGAGTATGAGCAAAACTAGTGCCAATATAGCTTCTCTAGTGGGCACTCAGCAACAACCAGAAGTAATTAGCAACTCTAAAACTGCTAAATCAATTTATTATTTACCTGTTACTCAAGCAATTAGTGCCCAAGGCTTTGTTAGTAAAATAAACGATACTCAAGTTAAACTAAAATTACTCGGATTACCCCCCCATGTTCTTGAAAACTATGGGGCTAATTCTTGTGTAATTATTCCTCAACTCAAATCTAAGCAATATTTGCAAATTCGTAGCACAGAAGGTATCGAATGTACAGCTAAACTAATAGACAAAAATTTAAAACCCACAGAAGTTTTAGAGGTAGGGCAATTAGTACAAGAATATATTCGAGTTTTACCTCATAATCTCAAGTTAACTGTAGCCCTAGACTCCTGTTTAGAGAGAATAGAAAGAGTAGATGCTACCAGTGCCTTATTGAGTTTAGATATAGTAAACAATGTTATCAAAGCCGGAGACCAACCTGCTGATTGTATACTAGGTAAAACTGAGGAAAAATACGC
This sequence comes from Johannesbaptistia floridana, assembly GCF_057440575.1. NCBI lineage: Bacteria > Bacillati > Cyanobacteriota > Cyanophyceae > Chroococcales > Cyanothrichaceae > Johannesbaptistia > Johannesbaptistia floridana. Next base: position 5,599 of record NZ_JALKVM010000335.1, on the reverse strand, counting down.
TCTTTTTTCTAGTGGTGGCGTATTTATCTCTAAATCTAGAAATAAAGCTAATGAGGCGATAAAACCAGCAATTACTAGTTTAACTCCAGAATTAAAGATGATTCTAGCCGCTAAACTTTGGCGCTTGACTATTAATCAGGGTTCGTCATTATTACCAGTAGAAGCTAGTTTAACTTTGAATAAATCAACTCAACCAGTTACTATAAAACAAAGTACTAGGGCAGGAGACCCTGAAAATATAACTACTAAAACCAAAGGTCAAGATATAGAATTTTTAACCAAAATAACTTCAGGAAGTCAACTAGATTTAGAAATTACTAATCAGGGAAATAAACCTATTTATTTTTTAATCTTAGGCATATTACCCAACTATCAAGCCATCGCCCTGTACAATTCTTTACTACAAAAACAAACATCACCCTGGTTAATAGAAGCAGGTCAAACTAGATTAGTACCCAATCCAGCGCAAAATTTAACCTGGAAAGTGCCAGAAGTAAAAGGAGTAACAGAAATTATCTTTATCTTTAGCGAAGCCCAATTTAGTAAAACTCTCGATACCCTAGCAGATAATCAGCAAACCATCGGAGATAAAGAACAACTCCTACAATTAGGTAACCCTCTAGAAGTGTCAAAAGCAATTTTGAAGGACTTACACGCAGCAAGTGCCGTGAGTTCCGATTTAGTGAATACCCCAGAGGTTTATGCCCTAGATGTGAATAAATGGGCTACATTAAGATTTGTATACCAAGTAGTTGCTCCAACTGTTTAAGAATTATGTTTGTACGTCGTAAGTTGATGTTCGTGGCTATAATTAGCCTAGTTTTATTTAGTATAAGCTTTACCCCAAAGGCGATCGCCCTAGGAGGAGAACAACCAGAATTAAACCAACCTGCCCCAAATTTTACCCTACCCACAAACACAGGAGAAGGGAAAATATCCCTCTCTGACTATCGGGGTAAATGGGTAGTACTCTATTTCTACCCCAAAGATTTCACCTCTGGTTGTACCCTAGAAGCCCGTCGCTTTCAACAAGATTTACCTAAATACCAAGCCAAAAATGTGCAAATATTAGGAGTGAGTGCCGATGATGTAGATTCTCACGCTCAATTTTGTGATTCTGAAGGTTTAAAATTTCCCCTCCTAGCAGATACAGACGGGGAAGTTAGTAAAACTTATGGGTCTTGGCTGGGAATTATGTCATTGCGTCATACCTATATCATAGATCCCGAAGGCATACTTAGAGAAATTTTCCTTGGGGTAAATCCAGCAGTTCATTCTCAAGAAGTATTAGCAACTCTTGAGTCTCTGATAAATTAAATTTGGGTGGTAATTTAAGATGAAACTAGACGATAAAACCGTAGTAAAAGAATACTTTAATAGTTCTGGATTTGAGCGCTGGCAGCGTATTTACGGCGATGGGGAAGTAAATAAGGTACAAAGAGATATTCGGACTGGACACCAACAAACCATCGATACTGTCTTAGCATGGCTAGAAACAGAAGATTTAGCTAATATGTCCATTTGTGATGCGGGTTGTGGTGTCGGGAGTCTGAGTATACCCCTCGCCGCAAAAGGCGCCCAGGTATTTGGCAGCGATATCTCCGAAAAAATGGTCACAGAAGCCAAAAACAGAGCAAAAAATACCCTAGGAGATTGTCCTAATCTTAGTTTAGAAGTAAGTGATTTAGAAGCTATCAGTGGTAAATATCACACAGTGATTTGTCTTGATGTACTGATTCACTACCCTGATGCAGATATGGAAAACATGATCTCTCATTTAGCTTCTTTAGCAGAATCTCGTCTGATTTTGAGTTTTGCTCCAAAAACCTGTTTATTGACTATTTTGAAGAAAATCGGTGAATTTTTTCCAGGTCCGAGTAAAACCACTCGCGCCTACCAACACCGAGAAACTGATATGATCAACATACTCAAAGCCAATGGTTTGACATTAAAAAGAAGCGGAATGACTAGTACCCGTTTCTACTATTCTCGCATCCTAGAAGTAACCAGAGATTAAACTAAACTATGAGAGTTACCACAAGACAATTAATTAAATGGAAACAAGAAAAACGCTCCATCATCGCCCTCACAGCCTGGGATTATGCGATCGCCCAATTACTGGATGAGGCGGGAGTAGATATTGTCTTAGTGGGTGACTCTCTAGCGATGGTAGCCCTCGGCTACCCTAACACCCTCCCCATCACCTTAGAAGCGATGATACATCACACCTCTGCTGTAAGTAGAGGTGTGAAAAGAGCATTAATTGTCTGTGATTTACCATTTTTAACCTACCAAATCAGCATCAGCCAAGCTATAGAGTCTGCGGGCAGAATTCTCAAAGAAACCGGAGCTGCTGCGGTTAAAATTGAAGGAGGTAGTAGTTCTATAGTCGCCACAATTAAACGTTTAACAGAAATTGGTATTCCGGTGATGGGGCATGTGGGCTTAACTCCCCAATCAGTACATCAACTGGGGTATCTACAACAAGGAAAAACTCCAGAAGACCAAGAACGCATCCTACAAGAAGCCAAAGCCATCACAGAAGCTGGGGCTTTTGCGATTGTTTTAGAGCATATTCCTAGTGATTTAGCAGAAAAAATTACTCAAACTCTAGCTATACCCACTATTGGCATTGGCGCTGGTGTTAACTGTGATGGACAAGTTTTAGTTACTGCTGATTTGTTGGGACTTTCTGCCCAACAACCCCCTTTTGCTCAATCAGTGGTTAATTTACGTGAAATTATCATCGAAGGTGTTCAAAAGTTTATTAAAACTGTTCAGCCTTAAGGGGAGAAGGGGAGCTTTGCTATAGTATGTAGGGCGCAAGCCTTGGGATGGGCGCAAGCCTTGCGCCCCTACCAAATGAATATAAAAATTAATTCACTAAGATTATTAGCTAAAAATGGCATCAATGTCGGAAAGAAAAGTAGGGTGCGTTAACCTGCGTGTAACGCACCGCAAGCTTAGAAAATTGATAAAAATATGATGATTATCTTATCGGCGATCGCACGAAAGATAAGGGGAGCTCCGGGAGCTTTGCTATAGTATGTAGTAGGGGCGCAAGGCTTGCGCCCACATCAAGTTGAGTAGCAGGAAAAAAAGTAGGGTGCGTTAACGTAGTGTAACGCACCGCAAGCTTAGAAAATTGATGAAAATATGATGATAATCTTATCGGCGATCGCACGAAAGACAAAGAGAGAAAGATATAATTTAAAGATAGCGATCGCACGAAAGACAAACAGAAAAAGAAGTAGGGTGCGTTAACGTAGTGTAACGCAACATAACTTATGTAGTAATCAAGATTTTATATTAAAATAAAATATATTAGTATGTAGGGGCGCAAGCCTTGGGATGGGCGCAAGCCTTGGGATGGGCGCAAGCCTTGGGATGGGCGCAAGCCTTGGGATGGGCGCAAGCCTTGGGATGGGCGCAAGCCTTGCGCCCCTACTACCAAATGAATATAAAAATTAATTCACTAAGATTATTAGCTAAAAATGGCATCAATGTCGGAAAGAAAAGTAGGGTGCGTTAACCTGCGTGTAACGCACCGCAAGCTTAGAAAATTGATAAAAATATGATGATTATCTTATCGGCGATCGCACGAAAGATAAGGGGAGCTCCGGGAGCTCCGGGAGCTTTGCTATAGTATGTAGTAGGGGCGCTCATATTTGCGCCCACATCAAGTTGAGTAGAGTGCAAATCCTGAAGTGTAGCGTATCACAATTTCAAAAAATTGATGAAAAGATGATGATGATCTTATCGGCGATCGCACGAAAAAAGTAGGGTGCGTTAACGAAGTGTAACGCACCATAACTTATGTAATAATCAAGATTTTATATTAAAATAAAATATATTAGTATTTTAAATTAATTAAATATTGTTGCTATTGAATTTTTCCCAACTAATTTGTATATATGGATAGAAATGAGCTACTTGATATTTTAGAAAATATTACTCTAAGTGAATTTAACAAATTAGTATTTAGGTTAAAAGTTCCTAAAAACTATTTACCAGGAGAGAATACAGAACAGACACAACGAGCTATAGCTTTACTAGAATGGGCAGAATCACCCTTTGGTTGTGGCTTAAAAAAGGTTGAAGAAGCTTTAGAAAAAATTAGTCAAGAAAAAGAAGTCCCATCAACAATACCTCATAACCTAGGTAGAGGTAGGGTAAGACTTGCACCCATAAACTTTATCGGTCGTGAAACAAAACTAGAAGAACTTCATCAACAATTACAACAAAAAGAACGTATAGCCATTACGGCAACTATAACCGGAATGGCCGGAGTTGGCAAAACCGAACTAGCCATACAGTATGTATTAACTCAAAAACAGCAGTCAGTTTACCCAGGGGGAATATGTTGGGTACAAGTACCAAATAAGAATGTAGGGGAACAACTCCTAGATTTTGCACAATCTCAACTAGAATTAAATCCACCACAGGAGTGGGATTTACAACAGCGATTAGATTACTGTTGGCCAAGATGGCGACCTCCTGGTGATGTTTTAATTGTCTTAGATGATGTAAGTAAATATACAGAAATTCAAGAGTATCTACCACCCCAAGAAACGAGATTTAAAATTCTGATAACTACCAGAAGAGAAGGATTAGCCCGATCTTTTAGCCAATTACATTTAGAAATATTAGAAAAAGAGGCCGCTTTGGAATTATTAGCCTCATTTATTGGTGTAGATAAACTAGAAAAAGAAAGAGAAACAGCAGAAGAACTCTGTGAATGGCTAGGATACTTACCATTAGGGATAGAATTGGTAGGGCGATTTCTCGAAACATTCTATAATTGGTCATTAACTAAAGTTTTATCGAATTTAAAAGAAAAAAGCCTTCAAGAAAGTAAACCCCTACAAAGGAGAAAAGTAGATTCTCCCAAAGGAATCATAGAAGCTTTAGATTTAAGTTGGGATGAATTAGATGAATCTGGCAAAAAGTTAGCTTGTTTTTTAAGTTTGTTTGCATTAGCACCAATTGAGTGGGATTTAGTAGTTAAATGTTTACCAGAAGAAGATGAAGAGGATTTAGAAGAAATTATCTATGAACAACTTCTGACATTGAATTTAATTAGAGAAACAGAAGGGGAAAGAGAAACTTATCAATTGCATCAACTAGTACATCAATACTTGAGATACAAATTGGAACAAATACCAGAATCACAAGAGTTAAAGTCTCAATTTTGTCAAGGAATGGTAAAAGAGGCACAGAAGATTCCTGATACTCCCATAAAATCAGATATAGAACAGGTAAGATTGTCTATTCCTCACATAGCTGAATCAACCAAAGAGTCATTAAGAAACTGGTTACCCCATGAAGATATAACTTGGCCCTTTGTGGGTGTGGGTAGATATTATGAGGCACAGGGTTTATATACCTTAGTAGAACCTTGCTATGAACAATGTTTAGAAGTTTGTCGAGGCTTATTCTCTGGAGACCATCCATTCGTGGCAAGTAGCTTGAACAATTTAGCTTATCTCTACTATAACCAAGGGAGATACAGCGACGCCGAACGTCTCTACACCGAAGCTAAACAGATGAGAAGGCGAATGTTTGAGGGGGACCATCCCTCTGTGGCAAATAGCTTGAA
>NZ_JALKVM010000334.1:0-7574 GCF_057440575.1 Johannesbaptistia floridana | reverse complement strand
CAGGGAGCAGGGAGCAGGGAGCAGGGAGCAGGGAGCAGGGAGCAGGGAGAGGGGATTTTTTGCTAATAATAAATCTCGGATTTATTTTTCTTTTAAAAAACATAGTAAAAAGCCTACTGTTTAAACGTTACATTTTGAAATAAAAAATGATGAAATAACCCTGGGATAAAACAAGACAATCTTAACCATTTAATTAAAATTAGTAAGTAAGGGTTCTGGTCTATGAGTAGAGAGAAAAAATCTGGAATTTGGTCAAATTTTCTCCAGAAGTATCGAGATTCATTTCAGTTATTAGAAGAAACCCGCAATTTAATCCTCTTTTGGTATTTCCTAGTTCTAAGTATTTTGTTTGGTTTATCTATACCCATCTTTTCAGAACTAGTTTTGCAAGAGGTGGAGAGAAGAGCTAAACATGAATTGAGCGAACAAGGTGAAGCCTTTGAAGATTATTTATTGCGACGTAAATTAAACCAAAAGTTAGAAACACAAGCAGATATTAAAAATTTTTTTGACGATCTTTTTAGCGATAGAATTCCCGATGATGATGTGTTTCTAATTGCTATCATAGATGGTAAATTTTATGGTTCTAGTCCCCAGGGAGTACCAGAAATACTGAAAGGGGATTCTGAATTGATGCAACATTGGCAACAATTAGAACAGGAAGAAAAAGGTAAATACGTTACTAATAATCCCCAAATTGAAGATGTTATTTATTTAGCTAAACCGATTATTAATGGTACCGGAGTTAAAGGTATTTTTATTGTTGCTCATATAACAGCAGGAGAAATAGAAGAGGCCAAAAGTTTTATCTTAATTGTGATCCAAGTTCTCTTTGCCGCTTGGATTTTAGCGATGATCTTAAGTTGGATCGCTTCAGGAAAGATTTTATCACCCTTACGTTCTTTAATTAGTACTGCTAAGATTATCAGCAATTCTAATTTAGATCAGCGTCTTCCGGTTAAAGGTTCAGGAGAAATGGCTAAATTAGCCACAACCTTTAATGAGATGATGGACAGACTCAAAAAAGCTTTTACTATGCAAAGATCTTTTATCAATGACGCCGGACATGAATTAAGAACCCCTATTACTATTATTAGAGGGCATCTAGAATTATTAGGCGATGATCCTCAAGAAAAACAAGAAACTCTAGCCTTGGTATTCGATGAATTAGATCGCATGAGTCGTATGGTGGAAGAATTACTCCTACTAGCTAAATCTGAACAACCAGATTTTTTGCTCTTAGAGAGTATTGATCTTGATATATTTATTCAAGAAATTTTTATGAAATCTCAAACTTTGGCCAAACGACAGTGGCAGTTAAAATCTCAAGCCATAGGTATACTTAAAGGCGATCGCCATCGCTTAACTCAAGCATTGATGAATCTAATTAAAAATGCTACTGAACACACACAAGAAGATGATTTGATTGAAATCGGTTCTCAAATCCAGGGTAATTATCTACATCTCTGGGTAAGAGATACTGGTGAAGGTATCTTAGAACATGAACAACAAAGGATATTTGAAAGATTTGCCCGGGCAGAAAAAAAGTTTCGACGGTCTGATGGTTTTGGATTAGGATTATCTATAGTCAGAGTTATTACTGAAGCTCACGGTGGTAAAGTGCAATTAATCAGTCAAGTAGATGTGGGTTCAACTTTTAGCTTAATTATCCCTTTGGAATGAAACATCTTTTCAGCTTATCTTTGATGCAAAACAGCAAGGGATCGACTGTAACTGAGAGAGCAAGTTAACTCAAAAATGCTGATCGGGCCATTTTTAAGAACAAACTTAGATCAGCAAATATCAACTCAGATCTTGCATCTTTACCCAAAGTTACTGGTTGAGGTTGAGTAATGAGTAACGAGTAAGAAGTAATGAGTTGTGGAGTTTTGAAGTTTTGAAGTAATGAGTTAAAGAATTAATGCGATCGCGCTTAAAAATTGGTATACCTTTGCCAGATCTTAGGCTAAAGAGAAATAAACTTTTTCTGAGGTTAATTTAGTACTTATGTACTGGTGCTTTGATATGAGTCAATAAAAATACAGTATACACAAACAGATAAGTAATTAACTCACTCAAGATAGATGAAAAATAAATAAACCCTTCATGAGAGTATTTTCATAATTATTGACTATATATTTTGGTTCAGTTATTCTAAAAATATAGAAAAGACAAGAACAAGTGAGTTAAAGATGAATAAAAATCTAGAAGTAACATCAATTCCTGCCGGTTATAGTTTATTTTCCGTTGAAGAAAACTTTCTCAAAGATTTATCAGAAAATGAAGAATCAATGATCTCTGGTGGTAGCCGTAGGCGAGATACTCCTAGTCGCCCTAGTCGTAGTCGCCGTACCAGAGCTCGTCGGGACACTCCTAGCCGTCCTAGCCCTAGTGATCGTCGCCGTCGTAATCGCCGTCGTAATCGCCGTAGATAATTAGCAATCATCAGAGGGATCAAAGTATTTAAACAGAGTAATTAACTCTTGAATTTCAATATTGATCTCTCTGTTTAATTTAGGGGAAACTTAAACTAATGCCATTTTTATTAAGTAATGAAAACGTTGTTGATTATTTAATTTCTCAAAAATTTTGCTCTCCAAAAGGTAGAAATTTCTGCCAAATCACCTGTAAAAGTCGTAAAAATTTTAATCTAGTCATTACTGTTCCTCCTCAGTGTTATTTAATTAAGCAAGAAGCACACAATGACCAGGGTGAAACCAAAGGAGAATTAGAAAAACATTGGCAATTTCAACAATTTCTAGATGATTATCAAGAACTTAACCAGATTACTTCAGTAATTTCTGAAGCGCTCTTTTTTGATTATGATTCTTCAATTATGATTTTGGAATATCTGGATGAATATCAAGATTTGAGAGACTTTTACTACAAAAATAATCATTTTCCTGTAGAAATAGCAACAGCTTTAGGAAAAGCGATCGCCACTATTCATCGCAGCACTTGGAAAAACACCACCTATCAAAATTATTTCACAGAAAACTATGGTGATTATGATTATATAGATAGTATAAGTGATTTCATAGACACGTTAGAAAGTTATAACGCGCCTGATAACAGGGAAAACTCTAGTGACGCACGCATATTTTCCCAACTATATAAACGTTATCCCAGTTTTAAACAAGCAATTCAACAAGTAGATTCCCTCATAGATCCGAGTTGTCTAATTCACAAAGATCTTAAATTAAACAATATATTAGTACACAATGATTGGAACAAATTATTAAATAATTCTCAAGCTAACTTGATAAAAATAATCGATTGGGAAAAATGGGCCTGGGGAGATCCTACCCTAGATCTCGGGAGTATCATTGCTAGTTATCTGCGAATTTGGCTAAAAAGTTTAGTAATTACTAAAGAGACTGAACTACAAAAAGCTTTAAAATCAGCGGTTACTCCCCTAGAATTAATTCAACCCTCCCTAGGGGCGATGGTTGACTCCTATATCGATAATTTCCCTAAGATAACTCAAGTTTATCCCGATTTTTTACCCCGTTTAGTCCAATTTACTGGTTTAGCTTTAGTTGAAGATCTCGAAGTAGATATTTATTATCAACAAACCTTTACTAATAACAGTATTTGCATGTTACAGGTAGCTAAAACTCTTCTATGTAATCCTAGAGAATCTGTACCAATGATTTTTGGTCTTACTCAAATCAATGAAATATAATCTAGTAACACAACATAGTGAAGAAGATTGTGGTGCCGCCTGTTTAGCTTCTATAGCGAAACACTATGGCCGGATCTTGAGTATTAATCGCATTCGCGAAGCGATTGGTACAGGTAGACTAGGGACAACTTTACTAGGCATGAGACGAGGCGCTGATTCTCTCGGCTTTTACACGAGATCTGTAGTCACCTCTAAAGATGTTTGGCAACATTTAGATAAACTGCCTCTACCTGCCATAATTCACTGGCAAGGGAATCACTGGGTAGTTTTATACGGAAAAGTTCGTAACCAATATGCGATTGGAGATCCTGCTTTAGGAGTTCGCTATCTCTCCCAATCAGAATTAAGCAAAAACTGGACTAATGGCATCATGTTGTTATTAGAACCAGATCTGAATCGTTTCTACGCCCAACCCAATGACAAAATAGAAGGAGTAGGCAAATTTTTCCGGCGTATCTGGCAGTATCGGGGCATTATTAGCCAAGCTTTTGTTTGTTCATCCATTATCGGCTTACTTTCTTTAAGTTTTCCTCTATTTTTACAGATAATCACCGATGAAATTATTATCCGAGGCGATACACAACTGTTAATTGGTGTTGTGATTGTCATGATTATTCTCTATTTAATTAGAGGCGGGTTATCCTTTGTGGAAAATCTCTTAATTGCCTACTTTGTAGAAAAAATTGAATTAGGTATTGTTTTAGAATTTGCCTATCAAATTTTAAGACTTCCTTTGACTTATTATGAAACTCGTCGCAGTGGAGAAGTAATTAGCAGATTAACTGATATTCAAGAAATTAATAGCTTAATTTCCACGGTAGTTATTACTCTTCCTAGCAGTTTCTTGATTTCCTCTGTCTCTCTGATGATCATGATTTTTTATAGTTGGCAGTTAACTCTCTTAGCTGTTTTCTTCGCTTTGTTAATGACGATTAGTACTTTAGTCTCTCGACCAATCATTCGACAAAAAATTTATCAAGAAATGGCTATAGATACTGAAACCCAGGGAGTTTTAGTAGAAACCTTTAAAGGGGCAATTACCTTAAAAACTATCTCTGGAGTTCCAGAATTATGGGAAGAGTTACAAATTCGTTTTAGTAATTTAGCTAATCTCATGTTTAGTACTACTAAAATTGATATTATTAATAGAACATTTTCTCGTTTTATTTCTGAATTGGGGTCAACTTTATTATTAGCCTCAGGGAGTTTCTTGGTCATTCAAGGCCAATTAACTATTGGTCAATTGCTCGCTTTTATTACTTTTAATCGTAATTTTAAATATATCATTAGTGATTTAATTGGTTTGATTGATGATTTGATTAGAGCACAAAATGCTAATTCTCGATTACAAGAAATAATTCAAGCAACCCCTGAAGATGCGGATAATTTTAATAAACCCTGGGCTAAAATTAATGATAACGCCAAGATTATTTGTACTAATTTACACTTTCATTATCCAGGCCGAGTTGATTTATTACAAGATTTTTCCCTGACAATACCGGGAGGAAAAGTAACCGCCATTATTGGTGAATCTGGTTGTGGTAAAAGTACCATAGCTAAATTAATTTCAGGATTGTATGTTCTGCAATCGGGAAATATTCGTTTTGATAATTATAATCTTGAGGATTTATCTTTAGATTGTTTACGGCAACAGGTAATTCTTGTCCCTCAAGATGGACATTTTTGGAGTAGGTCAATTATTGATAATTTCCGCTTATCTGTTCCTGATGTTAGTTTTGAAGAAATCGTCAACGCTTGTAAATTAGTAGAAGCAGATCAATTTATTAGTAAACTTCCCGAAAAATATCAAACAATACTTGGAGAATTTGGTTCTAATCTTTCTGGAGGTCAAAGACAAAGATTAGCTTTAGCGAGATCTATTATTACTAATCCACCTATTTTAATTTTAGATGAATCTACTGCCAATTTAGATCCTCTCAGTGAAAGTAAAGTATTAGACCAATTATTATTATCTCGTCATAATAAAACTACAATATTAATTAGTCATCGTCCTCAAGTTATTAATTGCGCTGATTGGCTGATTTTTCTAGAGGAAGGAAAACTAAAATATGCAGGACAACGAGCTGATTTACTAGCAGAAAAAGGAGAACATACTAAGTTTTTACTTGTCTAAATTAGATGATTTTTCAGATAAACTCATGATATCAAGTTCGGGTGAATACTTACGATAAAAATAAGGTGAGGCAGGAGGCACCGAGGCAGGAGGCAGAAGGGAAGGAAGAAGGTATGAAGGTAGAACTTTATCATAACTAATTAAACGGACATGATATGAAAGAAAATTTACATAAATTTAATCCCGATTATTTTTTGTTTTCTATTAGTAGCCAAGTTCGGTTACTAGGATTTGTTTTATTAATTATTATTGCTGGTTTAATTACTGTTTCTTCTTCTTTGACTTATAATGTTGTAGTCAAAGGCCGTTCGGTAATACGTCCAGTCGGAGGTACAAAAGTAGTAGAGTCTCAAAAAGCTGGAATAATTAAATCTATTGCAGTTAGCAAAAATCAACGGGTTAAAAGAGGAGATATTATTGCTATTTTGGAGTTGAATGAACTAGAACTACGGAGAAGTCAACTGATAAGCAATATTAATCAAAAGCAACAAAAAATTGCTCAAATTGACAGTCAAATTGAACTAATTAATCAGCAAATCATCTCAGAATCTCAATCTTTTGCCCAAGAAATCTTGATAGCCGAGATGCAATTAAATCAGGTTAAACTTGATAGCGAAAAACAAAGAATTGCTGCTCAAGCTAATTTGCAAGAAATAGAGGCTGAGTTATTTTTAGCGGAAAATGAAACCAAAGCTTATCAGAATTTGTTTGAGCAAGGAGTTATCTCTCAATTAGAAGTAAAAGAAAAACAAGCAGCTTTGATTAGAGTAAAATCTAGACTGATAAAAGCTAAGTCTGAACTTAATGGTGGCGGATTTAAGCAAAAAATGGCAGAAACAAGAATTGCGCAATTAACTAGTCAAAGAAATACCCAATTAACTAATTTAAATCAACAACAGGAGTCTTTATTAAGAGAACGTTTAGAGATAGAGACTACTTTAATTGAAGAGGAAAAAAATTTAGAACAATTAGCTATAGAATTAGAAAAAAGTACAATTAAAGCATCTGCTAATGGGAGAATTATAGAATTGTATTTGAGCAATGAACAACAATTTGTGAATGCTAATGATGTAATTGCTGAAATTATGCCCGATGATGTGAATTTAGTGATTAACTCTTTGGTGTCTAACCGAGATATTGATAAGGTAAATATTGGTCAAACAGCTAGACTACAAATCAATGCTTGTCCTTATCAAGAATTTGGCCTTCTACCAGGAAAAGTTACCCAAATTTCCGCAGATGTAGTTTCAGCCAACCAGGTGAATACTAGTAATAGTGTGGCCAATAATAATTATTTTCAAGTTACTATTCAACCTGAACGTTTATCTTTGAATGATGGTCAAACAGAATGTGTCATTCGACCAGGAATGGAAGCTCAAGCTAATATTATTTCTAGAAAAGAGACTTTTTTGCAGTTTATTTTGCGTAAAACCAGATTATTTAGTTGACGGGGTGACAACTCAGATCTTGCATTTTTACCCAAAGTTACTGGTGGGGGTTGAGTAATGAGTTTTGAAGTAATGAGTAATGAGTTTTGAAGTCTTGAAGTTTTGAAGTGAGGAAGTAATGAGTTAAAGAATTAATGCTCAACGCTTAAAAATTGGTTGACACTCAACTCAGATCTTGCATTTTTACCCAAAGTTACTGGTGGGGGTTGAGTAATGAGTTTTGAAGTTTTGAAGTTTTGAAGTTTTGAAGTTTTGAAGTTTTGAAGTGAGGAAGTAATGAGTTAAAGAATTAATGCTCAACGCTTAA
>NZ_JALKVM010000333.1:0-7609 GCF_057440575.1 Johannesbaptistia floridana | reverse complement strand
GCAGGGAGCACCGGAGCAGGGAGCACCGGAGCAGGGAGCACCGGAGCAGGGAGCACCGGAGCAGGGAGAGGGGGAGAAGGGGAGAGGGGGAGACAATTTTCCCCAAATGCCGCAACAGCGATGTTGTTATTTTTATGGTATTATTTTTTTAAATAACCATTATCGGCAAACATCCTATTTAGAGAGATAAGGCATAATAAACTTACCAAAATTTTGATACTCACATGAGTTAAAATAAAGGTACAAATTAAAGTAATTAATATACATAAAAAAGCAACTATTTGATGAATCTCATCGTGAGTATGAATACTTAATAAAATTACTCCCATACATATAGATAAAACCAGTAAACTAACTACTAACATGGTTATTCCTCTTCAAATTTTTAGTTTTCGAGTCATTGGTTATTTATTGGTGGTTAGTCAGGGCTGTTTCATTCATTTTTTTATTTCAAAATGTAACGTTTAAACGGTAGGCTTTTTACTATGTTTTTTAAAAGAAAAATAAATCCGAGATTTATTATTAGCAAAAAATCCCCTCTCCCTGCTCCCTGCTCCCTGCTCCGGTGCTCCTCCTCACCATTTTCTTTGTCAAGAACGAAACAGCCCTGGTGGTTAGTAATCAATCATAGATATATACAAACCGTAAATGACTGAAGATAAAAAACGAAGAACACATAACCAATGACAGTATTATTTAGACTAAATAAGCTTCTTGATGGGTTTTAATTGTGCAATCAGATTTAGCATAAGCAACACAAAGTAAAACATATCCTTTGGCAATTTGATCGTCATCTAAGAAACTTTGATCTTCTTGATCTACTTCTCCTTCGACCATTCTACCCACGCAACTAGAACAAGCTCCCGCACGACAAGAAAATGGGAGATCTAAATTCTGTTCTTCTGCTGCATCGAGAATATATACATCTTCAGGAACATCGATAGTTACATCTATTTCGGGGGGTTTATTTTTTTTCCCTTTGATTAGGCGAACTTTGTATGTAGTAGTCATAATTTTCTCCTGTTACTAGTGAATTATTTTCTCATTGATTTTTTTTGATAGTTCCTTCTTAGGAATGGGCTAAAATAGAGATGCTGAGCTAATCAGGAACTATAGATTATCGGTACTAAACTCTTTGAAACAATTAGCTGCAAGGCACAGCTTCTGGAGTGCAATCTCCTACCGAGAAAGATTTGCCACAACCACAACTAGCGGTAGCATTGGGATTTTCAAAAGTAAATCCAGCTTGAGTTAGAGTTTCAACAAAGTCAATTACAATACCTTCTAAGAATGGAGCACTCTTGTTATCAAGATAGATATTAACTTTGTCTTGTTCATAAATTAGATCGTCACTTTCGGGATGATCTACTATATCTAAGTCATATTCAAAGCCGCTACAACCGCCATCTACAGCTTTGACACGAACTCCTTTTTCAGTATTGTCTAGATCTCCATTGGTACGGATAAAGCTACGAAGTCTAAAAGCTGCTTTTTCAGTTAAGTAAACTGTCATGGAATTTCTCCTTATAAGTTAATAGTTGTTTGTTTTTGGTACAGGTAACTAATGCTCAGATCTTGCATCTTTACCCAAAGTTACTGGTTGTGGTTGAGTAATGAGTAATGAGTAATGAGTAATGAGTAAAAGAATTGATCCCAACCCCTTAAAAATTGATTCTCGCCTGTTGGCCTATTTAGTACTTTTGCACTTGCGTGCTTTGGTCTAAGTAATCTTTGGTGGCTGCAACTGAGCTTCAACGCACCGGGAAAGGGGATTCCTTCGGGATCGCTTTTTAAAGAAAGCCTTCTAAAAAGTCGATTTCTCAAAGGTTGGCACTGTATCTTGATGTGCTTCTCTTGCTGTATCACTGGGTATGTTTCCACAAACTGGACAATCAGGATCTTTATACAGACGAAGTTTGCGAAATTCTAAATTAGCTAAGTCCATATTTAGTAACTGTCCTAGAAGAGGTTTTCCCAATCCAGTAATGAACTTGATAGCTTCTAAGGCCGTTAAACAGGCAAGAGTTCCAGAAACGGCACCAAGCACTCCAAAAGCACGACGATCCCAATCAGGCTTCTCTGGAAATAGACAAGAAAGACAAGGGGTTTGGCCTGGTACGATAGTAGTTAGATAAGCCTCCATACTATTCATGGCAGCTTCTACCATAGGTTTATGCCAAGTTACACAGGCACCATTGAGTAGGTCTCGTTCGGGGAAATTATGAGCACAACTAAGAGCGATATCACAATCTTGGACGAGGGAATTAACATTCTCTGCCGTGACGTATTC
Source organism: Johannesbaptistia floridana (assembly GCF_057440575.1). Taxonomy (NCBI): domain Bacteria; kingdom Bacillati; phylum Cyanobacteriota; class Cyanophyceae; order Chroococcales; family Cyanothrichaceae; genus Johannesbaptistia; species Johannesbaptistia floridana. The sequence goes on along the minus strand of NZ_JALKVM010000333.1, from coordinate 5,319 downwards.
GGCGATCGCCTCAACTTCTACATCAGGATTAATTTGAGAGAGAGTTTCTTTAGCCTTAATCACTCTTGGTTTCCCCACCCAATCATCAGTCATTAAAATTTGACGATTGAGATCATCGAGACGTAAATCTCCACCTCGAACTAGAACTAACTTACCGATGCCAGCTACAGCTAAATAAAGAGCTACTGTACCGCCTAAACCACCCACTCCCGAAACCAAAGCGGTTGTATTTTTTAGAGTCTCTTGTCCTTCTTTACCTAATCCAGACATTTGAATTTGGCGACTATAGCGTTCTAGTTCTTTGGGTGTTAACATTATTTTTCCTCAACCTTTTTGTTTAAATCCTCTAGGGAAACAAAATTTTTCGGTTTAGATTGAAATACTTTGAATAGCTTTGTTTCTAGAGGACTAGAACTCAAGAAAACTTGGTATGCTTCTTCCAAAGCCAGACGATATTTTTCTAATTTTTCTGTGTCACTTACTTCTGGAAAAGCCTTATCTACTTCTTTAATTAACACAGAAAATTGCTTTAAGATATGAAGGCGATTAATGTTAACGAAATTGCGATCGTATTCAATATCAAAAAATTGTAAGTAATCTTCTGCATCTGTTAATTGTTGGAATTCTGTTAGAGTTTTTGGCTTACTGTCAGTCATGGTCATGATAATTGCTTCTCCCAAGCTTTTAATTGTTGTTTGAGTTCTGCTAACTGGTGATAAATCTTGTAAGTTTTAGTGGCTTCTTCAATCAGAAGGTGGTAATCTGTGGGCAAACCTTCGGCGAGATCGTGTAGATCCATTTTCATTTGCCCTGCTTTGCTGTTGAGACGTTTGATTTTTTGCTTCAATTCTGCAACAGTTTCGGGTGTTGGGGCGTTTACTTCAACTGAAGTCATTTTCTATTCCTAATTATTGATCAATTAATTAAGTTTTTTTGTTCACTGTTAACAATTTAGGCATTTGCTGTTTCTGGAAATTTCTCTATAGTTTCGATACCTAAATTAACTAATCTATCTCCTTGGTCTGCTAATTTTTTCAAGGAAGGATAGCCAAAGCGTTGAGCATCTCGTAAAGTACGAGACAAGACCATTAAACGTCCTGTCCAGATAATTGCCCAACCAAAGCCTTCATGGGAAAGATCAATCACTACTTGACAGAGTTTGCCTGTTTTTTTCTCGATGCAAGAGGCGATCGCTCTATAGAAACAGAGAACCCTTAGTTGTGTAGCTGGATCTACATCTCCTTCCACAGAAATTTGGCTTTTCTTCTCTTTGGTAACCACATAATTGGCTAACACCAATTCATCTGACCAACTGCGGTAAACGCCGTAGTGATCTTGAGCGCGTACTTGGAGTACTAGTTCTTGAAGAAACATATTTTCTTCGACAATATTAGTGGTAGTTTCGGGTTTAATATTTGTAGTAGTCATGATTATGCTGATTTAGTGAGTTTTTATTGGTAGTGATTAGTTGGAAGTTAGTTGTTTTGATTCTTCTTCATCATCGAAATCAAAACGAGGAGTATTTTTACCGAGAGCTTTACGTAACCAAGGAGGAGGAGCCTTCAGTGTTTGGACCAAACTGTCCAAAACCTCAGTAATTTCCTCTTCTTGACTTTCCGCTTTCAGGGGGGTAATGTGGTTTTGAAGTAACCGAGATGCAGCACTGCCTCCGATCGCTGAAACATAAACGATCGTACAATCGGCAACTGCATTAATTTTCGGTACTAATTTATCTTCATTACCATCTTCTTTGAGGTCTCCCCCAAATTCAACTGTATTGAGAAACTGATACCCCTCAGAAGAGACATCATAAATATCAACTTTTTTAGCCCAACCAAAATGAGCATTGATGTGAACGTTATCTTGAGTAGCAAAAGCAACCTTCATAGTTTTAAAACTCCTGAAATTACTAAGAAACAAAATCTAAATATTGACTAGCTTTAGTAACAGCACCTGCAATATTAATTTCCGCTGATTCAATAAGCTGTTGTAAAGAGAGAAAACCAAAACTCAAATCTCCCCACATCAGTGAACACAAAACGAGAACTCCACCACAGCAAATAACTGCTGAACTTAATCCTTTATCCCTCAAGTGAACAAAGGTGTTTGTGGAATGACCTGTTTTGCTCTCAATAATTGTCCCAATTGCCCGATAAAAGGCACTGGCTAAAACTTTATTGAGAGGAGCTGAAATCATTTTCTTCCGTGAAACTACTTTTTGATTGGCAGAGACAATCAATTGATTGAGAAGAAATTCATCAGACCATTGGCAGTATTGATTAACAGTATCTGAATGGCGAATTTGCTTAATTAATTCTTGAAGAAAAGGATGTTCAAACTCTGATGATGGTTTTGGTTTATTTATGGTCACTCTTTCCCTGGATTTAAAATCCAGGACTTGAGAGTGAACAGGTGATGCAGTTAAAACTTGACTCATTTTGGATCTTTTGTACTAATTATGGTGATGTTTTCCTGTTGTGAAGCTAGGGTAAATCAAAAAGATTTTCTAATGTCCCAAATCAATGAAAATATTTCCCAAATCGAATAGCAACTGCATTGTGCCTCTATAGCCTACTAGGCAACGAGACCCATTACCCAGACGGTCATAAATGGGATAACCCATGCGATAAAGAGGGATATGAAGTTTATCAGCTAAGCCTTTTCCCTGAGAGTTGGTAATAATGAGATCTGAACCTATCGCTAATTTTTCTAAGTCTTCTAAATCTCCAATAATTACTTCCTCAGTGGGCAATTTTTCCAGTATGGGTGAATTGGTAGTGGTTACTGCCCCTTGAATTTCTACTCCCATTTCCTGGAGTAACCAGCTTGTTTGATAGAGTAGGTCTGGTTCTAGGGCCAAGGAAACCTTTTTGCCTCCTAGATAGAAATGGGTATCGAGGATGGCATCTTGTAGTTGACGACGCTGATGCTGATATTTTGCAGGCACTTGGGGTTTAGTTTCCTGATTGCCTGAATTCTGGTTATTTTGAATCTGGGCTAATAGCCATAAAAACTGGTCTACGGCATTTAAACCTGTGAGGCGGGGTAAGACCTCATAGTTAGTACCAAATTTTTGTTGCAGGATTTCTGCGGCGGGGCGCATACTTTCACCAATAGCGATGGTCAAGTGCGATCGCTCTAGTTGTTGTAATTGGGATAAACGAGTGCCACCGGGGGTTTTAGTATTATAGTCATCATCTAAATGCCCATCCACGGAACCAGATAAGTCAGGAATAACTAGAGGATTTAAGCCAAACGCTTCAACAATTTCTTTGATTTCCTCTACATCTCCAGGACCTAGAAGTGAACCTGCTAAGATAGTTATCTGTTTGATGTCAGTTTCACTCACAGTGTCTGCTGGTTTACCATAATCATTAGCCACAATTGATTGAACCGCGGCGGTAAAACCATCTTGCAAAGCCCCTTTATAATCGGGAGTGGAGACAAAGATAATGGGTAAATAATCTAGCTCAGGATGACGTTTACGAATAGATTTAAGAATTCCATTCATATCATCTCCCCTAGTTTCAGTTAACCCTGTGGTCAACAACCCAATCATCTCAGGTTGCGCTTTTTCTACTAGGGTTAAAATTGCTTGCTCGATATTTTCCTCACCTCCCAAAATTGTTGTCACCTCAGTCATAGCCGTAGTAGCTAGGGGAATTGCTTCGCGAAAATGTCTAACTAGCAAGACTTTGGCAAAGGCAGTACAACCCTGAGAACCATGGAACAAAGGTACAATTCCTTTTAATCCTAAAAAAGCTAAGGCTGCACCCAAGGGCGGACTCTGTTTTAGAGGATTGACAGCTACAGGTTTTTTTGTCTTAGTGATAGTAGTCATTTATTACTTGTTACCTCCTCCCAAGGTGCAGGTTGGCGAACTTGTTGCCAAATAGGGCTGTGAAGGACGCGATCAAATTCTTTGGCCATTTCTAGGAGTCCTACATATCCGGCGTAGGGTTTATGGCGTTCTTGGTTGATATCTAAAAAAGGAATACGAGCTTTTAAAGCTGTGTATTGATTCCTTCCCCCAGCTACGAGCATATCCGCATTAGTCTTTTCAATAACTCGTAATAATTCTTGAGCGTTACCCTTAGCTAGAGCAATACCATCTTTACCCAATAACTGTTTAATTTTGGCTTTGTCTTCTTCGGTACTTTTTTTAGTACTGGTTGCGGTTACTTCCATACCTAAGTCTTGAGCTGCCGAAAGCACAGACCAACTTTTTACCCCTCCGGTATATAAAACCATGCGTTTGCCTTTGAGTTTGGCACGATAGGGCGCTAGGGCTAAATCCAGCTTGGCGGTTTCTTCGGCGATTACTGCTTCTACCCGTTGTTTTAAGTCTTCATCACCGAATTTCTCAGCAATATTCCGCAAACAACGGTTCATATCAGCAATACCATAGAAAGACTCTTCGATATAGGGGATGCCATAACGCTCCTCCATTTTTCGGCCCATGTTAATCAAAGCTTTAGAACAAATCATTACATTGAGCTTGGCACGATGAGCGTAGCGAATTTCAGAGAAGGTGGCATCGCCAGTAATCTTGGCTAGAACACGAATGCCAACTTTTTCTAAGAGAGGTAGTACACCCCATAGTTCTCCAGCAATATTGTATTCTCCAATCAGGTTAATATCGTAAGGAGTGGTATATTCAGGCTCGGCAGTACCAACTACATAATCTAATAAAGATTCTCCAGCTAATCTATTACCGAGATTTTTACTACCAACAAAACCGGGAGAATTAACAGGAATGACTGGGGTAGCAAATTTATTAGTAGCTGCTTCGCAAACTGCATCTAAGTCATCCCCAATTAGAGCAGTAACGCAGGTGGAGTAAACAAAGATAGCCGGAGGGTCATAGTCTTTGATAATTTGGGAGATCGCTTTGTAGAGTCTTTTTTCTCCCCCAAAAATAATGTCATTTTCGCTGATATCGGTGGTAAAACCAATTTTATAAGTAGTTGCATCAGAGGAAAGACTGCCACGACTACCCCAAGAATTACCGGCACAGGCGATCGGTCCATGAACCAAATGAGCGGCATCGGTAATGGGTACGAGGGCAATGCTCGCTCCATCAAAGGCACATCCTCCTTGGGCTGCTCCTGGTTTTGCTTGTTGAGTACAAGCTTTGTTCTTGCCTTTTTCTTTTTTGTGATTGTGTTCGCAACCTGGTTCATTGAGTAGGTCAGCGATTTTAGGCTTAGTCATGGTATTATATATTTCTCTATTTTAGATTTGCTACCCTTGGTCTGGTCAAACTCATATCTTGCACCAGTACTTATGTACTAAATTAACCTCAGAAAAAGTTCATTT
>NZ_JALKVM010000332.1:0-1344 GCF_057440575.1 Johannesbaptistia floridana | reverse complement strand
ATCAATCCCTATAAGGAGTAGGAGTCTTTGAGGGTGATTTTGCAGCAGTTGATGTATCTAGAGGATGAAATAAGAGAGAATTTACAGGCGTTGGAGGCGATGTTGGGATGAATCAATTATCTGATTGGCCATTAGAAGAAATCGGAAAATGCTGCAAGGTTGTATCTGGTTCAACTCCTAAAAGAAATAAACCAGAATTTTGGGAAAATGGCCATATAAGTTGGGTAACTCCAAAAGACTTAAGTAATTTAGATAATCCAATTTTAAATGAGTCATCAGAAAAGATTACCCAAGCAGGATATGATAGTTGTTCAACAACTTTATTACCAAAAGGCTCAATTTTATTTAGTTCAAGAGCGCCTATAGGTTATGTGGCAATTGCAGGAAAAGCAATGTGTACTAATCAAGGTTTTAAAAGTTTAATTCCGAAAGAATTCGTCAACTCAAATTATCTATATTGGTGTATGCGTAAATATGCTAAACAGATAGAAGCACTTGGAGTAGGAACAACTTTTAAAGAAGTATCTAAAAGTATTGTTGAAAAATTTAGAATACCCCTACCTCCCCTAGAAGAACAAAAACGCATTGCAGCAATACTAGATAAAGCTGATGAAATTCGACGCAAGCGCCAAGAGGCAATAAACTTAACTGAAGAGTTATTGCGATCGCTCTTTTTGGAGATGTTTGGCGATCCTGTTACTAATCCTAAGGGGTGGGAGGTTACTGAATTATCAAAAGTCTGTAAAAAAATAACAGATGGAACACATCATTCACCTCCAATAGTTAGCCAAGGTATTCCATACATAACAGCAAAGCATTTAAAAACTTCTGGATTAGATTTTTTTTCCAATCCTTGGTTTGTCTCCAAAGAAGAACACAAAAAAATATATACACGCTGTAATCCACAAAAAGGAGACGTTTTATATATAAAAGATGGAGTCACGACTGGTTTAGCGGCAATAAACAATTATGAATTTGAATTCAGTATGCTCTCTAGTCTAGCGTTATTAAAAGTTGGTGAAAATTTGACTAGTGAATATCTGTGTGACTGGTTTAATAGTGAAAATGTAAAAAAACAAAATTTAACACAGCTTGCTGGTGCAGCAATTACAAGATTAACTCTTAAAAAAATCAAAAATTTTCTTATACCAGTTCCACCTTTAAATCTTCAGCTTAAATATAGACAATTAAGAGAAAATATATGTAAATTACAAGTGAATAAATATACTCATAAAGATATTTCTGATAACCTCTTCAACTCTCTACTACAAAAAGCCTTTCGGGGCGAACTATGAAAGCCAGTAGCCAGTAGGTTGGGTTAAAGGTCGTGCAACCCAACATATA
>NZ_JALKVM010000331.1:0-1346 GCF_057440575.1 Johannesbaptistia floridana | reverse complement strand
AGATTGTTGGGTTTGATTCTTCAACCCAACCTACAAGCTATGCGATCGCATTTAGAGAAAATTATCAAGGTAGGTTGGGTTAAACGACAGTGCAACCCAACACATACCATTCCCAGATAAAGATTGTTGGGTTTCATTCTTCAACCCAACCTACTGTAAGTGCGATCGCATTTAGGTTAAACGAGAGTGCAACCCAACACATATCATTCTCAGATGGAGATTGTTGGGTTTGATTCTTCAACCCAACCTACTGTAAGTGCGATCGCATTTAGGTTAAACGAGAGTGCAACCCAACACATATCATTCTCAGATGGAGATTGTTGGGTTTGATTCTTCAACCCAACCTACTGTAAGTGCGATCGCATTTAGAAAACAGGGGATCATCGGCGATAAAATTATCAGTAGGTTGGGTTAAACGACAGTGCAACCCAACACCAATATCAGGGTTTTTTTATAATAGAATGAAATATCGTCGAGCAAAAACTCCAGGTACAACTTATTTTTTAACCCTTGTTACCCACCATCGTCGCCCGATTTTGGATGAATCTGAAAATATAGATTTACTCAGGGAAGCGTTTCGCTATGTGATTAGACGACATCCTTTTAAAATTGATGCTATTGTAATTTTACCTGATCATCTTCATTGTCTTTGGACATTACCTGAAAATGATGCAGATTTTTCCACACGAGTACGGTTAATTAAAAGTTATTTTAGTCGTAAATGTCCTGTTTCTTATCAAGGGAACATGACCGCATCTCGTCAAAAAAAGGGTGAAAAGGCCATTTGGCAACGTCGATTTTGGGAGCATCAAATTAGAGATGATCAAGATTTTGTTAATCATTTAGAATATATACATTATAATCCCGTTCATCATGGATTAGTTTATGCCCCAAAGGATTGGCAATATTCGAGTTTTCACCGTTATTTTGAAGCGGGAGTGTATGATTTGATGTGGGGTGCTTCGGAACAGTTAATATTTGATAAAAATATTGGCTTGGAATAAACCGTAGGTTGGGTTAAACGACAGTGCAACCCAACACATATCATTCCCAGATAGAGATTGTTGGGTTTCATTCTTCAACCCAACCGACAAGATATGCGATCGCATTTACACAAAATTATCAAGGTAGGTTGGGTTAAACGACAGTGCAACCCAACACATACCATTCCCAGATAAAGATTGTTGGGTTTCATTCTTCAACCCAACCTACAAGCTATGCGATCGCATTTACACAAAATTATCAAGGTAGGTTGGGTTAAACGACAGTGCAACCCAACACATATCATTCTCAGATGGAGATTGTTGGGTTTCATTCTTCAACCCAACCTACTGTAAGTGCGATCG
>NZ_JALKVM010000330.1:0-7649 GCF_057440575.1 Johannesbaptistia floridana | reverse complement strand
TAAGGGGGGCTTTTCATCATTTTTGTCAACATCTATTGGCGAGCTTGCTATAACTTGCTTGTCCGTCTTGTCGTGAAGGATTCACATCTTCTTGGAATAAGCTCATATCAAAGCACGCAAGTGCAAAAGTACTAAATAGGCCAACAGGCGAGAATCAATTTTTAAGGGGTTAGGATTAATTTTTTAACTCATTACTTCAAAACTCATTACTTCAAGACTCAACTCTAACTAAGTGAGAGTGCGATCGCCAAGCAGGTAAAATGACTTTTCTGATTCCTGTAGACAAATTTTTTCTACTTTGGGGGTAAAACCCAACCATTGCTTAGATAAAAGAGCAAACTTGCGAGGGCAACCACTAACGCAAAAACGGCTAGGACTGGGGAAAAAGCGATTTTGAAACCCAAGCATTTTTAATTCTCCCTTAGCAGCCATAACCACGTGTTTCGCCGGATCTATTAACTGAATATTTTGGGGAATAACTTGCTTAAAAATAGTTTCTAAATGACGATAGTGGGTACATCCATAAATCAAAGTATCAATATTTTTCTGCAACAAAGGTTCTAAATATTGTATTACTACTTTTTTAGTATAAGGATGGTAAATAAGATTTTGCTCAATTAGGGGGACAAAAGCTGAGCAGCCTATTTCAATAACTTCGGCAGTGCTATTAGCTTCTTTGATTGCCTGGGTATAAGCATTACTTTTAGCGGTAGCAGGAGTAGCAATCACGCCAATTTTACGGCCCTGGTGTGCAGCAGCTCGTGCTCCAGGTAGAATTACACCGAGAATAGGTAGATCAAACTCACAACGAACAGTTTCTAGAGCCAGGGCTGAGCTTGTGTTACAAGCCATAATCACCATTTTTACTTTTTGCCGACTCATCCAGGTTAAAATCTGACGTACAAATTGAATAATTTCTTCAGGAGAACGCACTCCATAGGGAAGTCTGGCTGTATCAGCGAAATAGAGTACTGATTCTTGAGGAAGTTGTTGATATAGTTGTTTTAAAACAGTTAGGCCCCCCACACCACTATCGAAGAGACCAATTCTTTGATTGGAAGATTTGTCCATATATAGCTCAAAAATAATTATTGGAAGTAAATATCATCAAAAAAGGCTTAACGATTATTTACATATTGTAAAATTCCCGCAGCGATCGCCTCTGATACCTGCTGACGAAAAATAGGATCTGCGAGTTTCTTCGCATCTTCTCGACCTGTTAAAAATCCAACTTCTACTAACACCGCTGGCATAGCAGTATGACGTAGTACATAGAAACGAGCACTGCGAATGCCGCGATTTCCCACGTCAACTCGTCTCAAAATACTATTATGAATTGCTTCAGCTAAGTTGCGGCCATCTCGATAGTAATAAGTTTCTATGCCATTGACATCAGGACGACTCATTCCCATAGAATTAGCATGGATACTAATAAATAAATCAGCTCCTCTTTCGTTAGCCATTGTGGATCTATTTTTTAAGCTTACATAGTGATCGCGATCGCGAGTCATAATCACTTGTATACCTTGTTCTTCTAAAATACTAGCCACCTTCAGAGACATGGGCAGAATTACGTCTTTTTCTTGAACACCGTTAATACCAATCGCTCCTGGGTCTTTACCTCCATGTCCTGGGTCTATAACCACTACTAGCCTCTCTTGATTATTATTTACCACTTGTCTTTGATTAGTTCTTTCTAATCTTGCCCAAGCCCTTTCTAGAGGACGAGTTTGACTAGAAGAATCTCTTGGTGGAGTGGATGGATCATCTAATACTCTACTAACTTGTGTTAACTCTTCTAGTCGTAACACGAGGCGATTTTCTCCCTCTTGTTCAACTTGACCAGGTATACTTACTCCTATAGCCGGATGCACTAGTACCACTATTGTTTCTGGGCTTTCTTGCCATACTCTTAATCGTGCAATCGGACTATTAGGAATAATTTGGGGTCTAGTAAAATTAGCTGCTAATTCAGCGTTGTCCAAACGAATTTGATAAACTCCATTCACTCTACGAGTTGTCTGGACATTTATTTTTTGATTACTATTAATTACTAGTTTTGTATTGTTATCCTGTAAGGCGATTGATTCCACTATCGCTTTGGTGTCAGAAGTATTTTCATCGCTAGAAGTTATATTTCTCCTAGGAGTTGGCGAAACTGTTCGGGTTACAACTTGTCTTTGTTTAGGGATTAAAACTAAGCCACCGTTACCAAGTCTACTATAGGAAGCTAACCAATCAGGACTCTCTTCCTCTACTGTTAAAATTAAACGAGCCATTGATGGTGAGGTAGAGTCTTGCACAAATTCTATGGATTTTACTCCATACTGGTTAATTGCTGCTTTTTGTCCTATTAAACTAGGTGGTAAAGTTACTCCTGTTAAATCTATTTCTACTGAGGTGCGATCTTCGCTTCTATTTACAGAGATTTTGTTGCTTTCTCGCTCTTCAAAACGTACAAACAAACCATTTTGAGTTACATGAAAATCTCTTGATTCAATTTCAGGGGGATTGGTTACAGGCACATTATTAGCATTACTATTAGTCCCCTGATTCTCTGTTACGCTTTGTGTTATTTCTAATCTATCACTAAACTCCGGTTCAGGCAAGTTAATCACCCAACGTTGGGAAGATAAACCACGAACACTTACTTTAGCGGGATCGATTATGTATCCTGGGGCTAATTCTATGACTAAACGAGCTATATCTGGTTGAAACTGTCCCACTCTTACAGTTTTAACAGCACCTCCTACAATTTGTGTAGCCATTTGACTACTATCCCCTAAATCAGCCACTGTGCCAGGTAAGTCAATTACTAGGCGTGTCGGATTAGAAATTATTTTTACTACTGGTTGTACACCACTATCTGTTCTGATGTTTAGCTGATTTTGGTTATTGTCAAAGCGCCAAGATAATAACTTAGCAGCTTCAGCAGGAGAATAACCAAGTAGAAAACCACAGAAACTCAGTACTAGCCAATGAAATTTCACAATATTTACTCCTCACAACATATTGATAACGTAAAAACGGTGCTGTACTAAATTGACTTTCTCTTTGAAAGAATGATTATTAATTATTTGAACATAATATAACTAATCCTACTAGGAAGCTCAACGCTTTGCCACAATCATTAACAGAATTTTAGCGGCCAATTACACTTTAATCATCGGGTAATTAAGGCTAAGATCCAAAAAAAACTAGTTACTTTTATCGTCCCTTTGATTAGAATATGGCTAATCCAAATTCTCAAAAGTCAAAACTATTACCAACACTAACTTACTATAATTTACTCGGTTTACATCCCTCGGCTTCTACTTGGGAAATTCGTCGCGCTTATCGAAAACTGAGTAAACTATATCATCCTGATACAACTTCTTTGCCTGTTAACATCGCTAAAACTAAGTTTCAAGAACTAAATGAAGCTTATGCTACTTTGAGCAGCCCTGATAAACGTTATCTCTATGACCTCGATATTGGCTATTCACGCCTCAATGTCATTCAAGCACCACCCGACTACTCTTCTACAGCTTCTAGGGCCACAAAAGCCTATTCTGGGCCAACGGATCGCCCTTTGTCCTCAGGAGAAATTTTTGCTCTCTTTCTTTTGGTATTAACTTTCTTGGGTTGTCTATTACTAGCAGTGGCGATCGCCTATTTTAGAGGTGATGAGGCTTGGCAATTACCTGTGGCGCTCCTTTCTAAGCTACAATTTTTAACAAAAGTGTAAAAAATATTTAAGTTGAACTATGGTTTTACCTAGCCCTGATACTCCTCTCTATAACCATCCTCTCCCAGATATTGAAGCTTGGCTGACTAATCTTGGCTGTCAACAGAATACTCAAGAAATAAATCGCTGGTATATAGATAAGTCTTCTTGGCAAGCTGATATTTATCTCGATATTGAGGAAATTGTGGTTATTTATCTCCAAGCTAACCCCAACGGCGAAGATATTCAAAGAATCTTTAAATATTCTTTGAGTCGAGAAGATGTAGAAGCAGCGATTTTTTCGGGTCCTTAACCACATTTTGCTACAATATATCTATAAATAGACTCAAAAATTAATTACACAAAAAGGAACAAAAGCAATGGGGGTAAAAATTCATAAGCCAATTTTATTAACAGGATTTGGCTTGTCTCTAGGTGTGTGGATTTGGTCAAACTTGGGGGATTCTCTTTTGGAAATGGGTCAACTAAGCCTCAATGGGGCGATCGCCCTCGGCGGCGTTTTATGGCTTCTACAACGCCAACGCCGTCAACATACTTCCCTTAACTCTTCTGCTGCTTCTCTACCCACAACTATCGATGCTAGTCAAGTAGCAGCAGCTATTACTAAAACAACTTCTATGCTTTCAGATTTATCTACAAATTTTGCCCCTGAAGTAGATACCAGTGATTTACAACAACAAATCACAGAATTACCAGAATTACTAAATAGTCAAACAGTAACTATTGCTATCACTGGTAACCAAAAAGTAGGTAAAACTACCCTGAAAAATTTACTGGAAAATAAATCTCTCGATAATCTGATATATACAGAAACAGAGTTAAATACTGCTTCAATAATTATATTTTTGACCACGGGAGATTTGACAGAATCAGAATGGCAAGAAATTCAAAAATGGTGTGGAGAAAAATATACGGTAATTATAGCTTTAAATAAACAAGATCAATATCGAGAATCAGAACAAGTCTTAATAATAGAACAAATTAAACAAAAAGTTAAACAACTTATTCCTCAAGAGAATATAGTAGCAATCGCCGCTAAACCTAAACCAGTGAAAGTAAGACAATATCAAAGTGATGGTAGTATAAAAGAATGGATGGAAGAATGTGAACCAGAAATTCTAGCCATGGAAACACAAATAAATAAAATAATTAGTCAGGAACAAGAAAAGTTATTATTGGCAACTACCTGGCGAAGAGCGATCGCCATACAACAACAAATTAATCAAATAACTAATGAGTTAAAAGCAAAACGCGCTCTACCAATCATAGAAAGATATCAATGGTTAGCAGCCACTGCCGCCATCGCTAATCCCATTCCCGCAGTAGATTTACTAGCAACAGTGGCTATAAATGGACAAATGTTAGTAGATATAGGGGAAATATATCAACAAAAATTTTCCCTCAATCAAGCCCAAACCGCAGCAGCTACCCTGGGAGAACTGATTGTTAAGTTAGGATTAGTAGAAATATCCACTCAAACAATTGCAGGTCTACTGAAAAGTAATAGCATTACATATATAGCAGGAGGGACCATACAGGGAGCTAGTGCCGCCTACTTAACAAGAGTCGCTGGTTTGAGTTTAATAGAATATTTTGAATCTCAAGCAATCACCCTGGAAGGATGGAATTTAGAAAAGTTAACAGCAACTATTCAAAAAGTTTTTGCTGAGAATAAAATATCCTACCAAAGAGAGTTATTTAAATATGTACAGCAGTGGGGACAAACTGAAAAAAGAGCAGAGTTAAACTGATGAATAATCAAAACTCACCAATACCAGAAGATATCGCCTCAGAAGTATTTAAAGTAGCCTCAGAAATGTACGCTGAAACCCAATCATCCTATTCAGTGTCTGAGTTACAAGAGGCAAGGAAAGAAGTAAATATTCCTCCAGAAATTATAGAAAAAGCCCTAGCAAAAGTACAAGAAGAAAACGCATAGCCAAACAAGAGGCAATAGCTGCCCAAAAAAGAAAAAAAACAGCTATGTATGTGGGAGGGGCGATCGCTAGTTTAGCAGTATTGTGGGGTATATTTACCTTTAATTCCTTATCAAGTGCAGAACAAACTGTTAATGCGAATTGGGCACAGGTAGAAAACCAGTTACAACGTCGTAGTGATTTAATACCGAGATTAGTAAATGTAGTCAATGCCCAATCTCAACAGGAAAAAGAAGTAATTTAAATACTACAACAGTCGCGCGATCGCTATTTAAAAGCCGAAACACCATCTGATAAACTAAAAGCTAATCAAGATATAAATAAAGCCTTAGAGCGATTTGAACAGTATTTTGGTACTTCTCAAGCCTATATCAACTTACAGTACGAAATAGCTGGTACAGAAAATAGAATTGCCACAGAGAGAAAAAGATTTAATGATGCTGTACAAATGTACAATCAAAAAATCAGTGCTTTTCCCAACTCAATTATTGCCTCTTTAGGAGGATTTGAGGCCAAAGAATTTTTTAAAGCTTCTGATTAAATTATTGGCAACAGCAACAAAAATCCTCTATCATAGTAATAGAGATAGAAAAATAAATAGAAACAGATGGCAAGACAACTAAAAAGCTGGGAGTCTCCACGCCGGGAAGGACGTAATAACAAAGGCAAAGGTGGCTCAGCGAGACAAAGACAACTGAAAAAAAGAGAAAATAGACTACGTCAACAACTAAAAAGCAGTCAAATCAATAATAATCAAAAGAAATCGGGGCAAAAGCCCCTTTTTTTTTAGCCAAAAATTTTTGAGTCAAAAACCCTTGTTACTTCTTTGTCTTGCCTTGACAAAAATTTTCAAAGTTTACCACAGGTGTAAACTACTGGTAGTTGACAATACGAGCAAAACTAGCTGGGTCTAAACTAGCACCCCCTACCAAAGCACCATCTATTTCCGGTTGAGACATAATTTCATCTACATTATTGGGTTTAACTGAACCACCATATTGAATAGTCACATCTTGATTCTTCAATTGTGAACGAATTATACCAATAATGCGATTAGCTTCATTAGCATCACAAGTATCGCCAGTCCCAATCGCCCAAATTGGTTCATAGGCAATTACCAAATTACTTTGGTCCACATCAACCATACCTTTTTTGATTTGGTTGATAATCACGTCTTCGGTTTCCCCTGCATCTCTTTGGGATTTGGTTTCTCCTATACACAAAATGGGAGTTAAACCGTGTCTTTGTGCGGCTAGGAGACGATAATTAACAGTTTCATCGCTATCTGCAAAGTATTGACGACGTTCACTGTGACCAACAATGACGTATTTAACACCGATTTCTGTTAGCATTGCACCAGCAATTTCTCCAGTATAGGCGCCATTATCTTCCCAGTGTATATTTTGAGCACCTATTTCCACACCTGAGTTATTTACTTGTTTACAGAGAAAGTCCAAACAAGTAAAAGGAGTACATAATACTACTTTATTATTGGGGTTGTCAGTTTCAATTTTAGATTGGAAAACTTGCCAAAACTCTAAAGCTTCTGCTTGAGTTTTGTGCATTTTCCAGTTACCAGCCATGATAATTTTACGCACAGTCTTAATTTTATCTACCTTTACATAACAAAACATCATATTATAGCTTATGGTTAATAACAAAGTCTTCTTAATCGACTATCATGAAAACAATTATTAATTGAGATAAGATAAACTATAAAAATGGATTAAAACAGCAATCTTGAAAAATGAAAACTTTTGGGGCAATTATCCAGTTTATATTTGGTTTTATTCTCGGTATAGCTTTACTAGCAGGGATTGGCGCCGGGATTGCCTATTATTTCCTCAGTAGATTAGCTCAAACACCACCTAAACCTTTGTTTAGCCAAGTAGTATCTAAGTCCAATTCATCAGAGGAAACTATAGTAACTGATGAAGTAAGCGATGAAGTAAGCGATGAAGTAAGCGATGAAGTAAGCGATGAAG
>NZ_JALKVM010000329.1:0-1351 GCF_057440575.1 Johannesbaptistia floridana | reverse complement strand
CCTTCTGCGGCTTGCGCCCTTCTGCGGCTTGCGCCCTTCTGCGGCTTGCGCCCTTGTTCGGCTTGCGCCCTTGTTCGGCTTGCGCCCTTCTGCGGCTTGCACCCTTCTGCGGCTTGCACCCTTCTGCGGCTTGCGCCATTACACAATGTTTCTGGTAGAGTAACAAAGAGCGATCGCTCTTAGCCATAGTTTATAGGTTAGGCGAACTCGCCAACAAAGGGGGATCTCCCACGAAATCGCTACTCAACCCAACCTTATTCAAATATAGTCATAAATATAAGTCTGTAGGTTGGGTTGACTCAGTAGTGTTCCAAAATTCAATACATGATCCCCCCAACCCCCCTTAATAAGGGGGGCTTTTCATCATAACTGTAAACATCTATTTGCGAGCTTGCTATAACCCCCAAAAAACTAGGAAAGATAATCGCTATTTCCCAAAATATCTCAACAAAAGAACTAAAATAAATAGCAACATCAGCAAATAACCAGGAGGCGAGGGATTCTTCCAGTAGTATATCATCAAGACTATGTGGCACAATTACCAGAGGGACATAGATTTCCCATGGGGAAATTTAAAAAATTATATGAATTGTTACAACAAGAAGGGATAGCCACGGCCAAATCAACCTATACACCTCAATTACCACCAGTAGAATGGCTAGAACTAGTTCATACACCAGAATATGTTCAAGCCTACTGTAGCGCCACCCTAGATCCTAAAGCCGTGCGCAAAATTGGTCTACCCTGTACAGAAAAACTCGCTAAGAGAACTTGTATCGCCGTAGGAGGAACAATTCTTACAGCCCAATTAGCCCTAGAATTTGGGATAAGCTGTAACTGTGCAGGTGGCACTCACCACGCCTTCCCAAGTTATGGATCTGGTTTTTGTATATTCAATGATATGGCGATCGCCTCTCGGGTATTATTAAAACAGGGATTAGTCAAGAAAGTATTAATTGTAGACCTAGATGTACACCAAGGAGACGGCACAGCCTTTATTTTCCTTCATCAGCCAGAAGTATTTACATTTTCCATGCACTGTGAAGCTAATTTCCCTAGTAAAAAACAACAAAGTGATTTAGATATACCTCTAGCCATCGGTCTAGATGACGATGGTTATCTACAAATTCTCGCCCAACACCTAGGAGACTTACTCCACAGCGTTAAACCAGACTTAGTAATCTACGATGCCGGAGTAGACACCCATGTAAATGATAACCTAGGGAAACTAGCCTTGAGCGATCGCGGTATTTATCGTCGGGAGATGTTAGTTTTAAGTACCTGTTTTGCCCTCGGTTACCGCTTCTAAAAATCTACTCAAATTTACTCAAACAGCCAAATAAGACAGAAA
>NZ_JALKVM010000328.1:0-7683 GCF_057440575.1 Johannesbaptistia floridana | reverse complement strand
GTGCGATCTCCTTGACTCAATATCTCTCTCAAAATAATCAGTAGGTTGGGTTAAAGGAAGTGCAACCCAACACAAACAGACTTTAATAAATGATCGCCTTTAATCTTTAAGCACCAATACAGATCAGTTTAGCTTTAATAGAAGGTTCTGGAATTATTTGACCATCTTCTTTTAAAGTATCAATATATAGTTCAATTGCTTCTTTAATATTTATTTCCGTTTCTTCAAGGGTTTTACCTGTGGAGATACACCCAGGTAAATCGGGTACATAAGCTGAATAGTTATTTCCTGCCCATTCAAAAATTACATAGTATTCTTTCATTTTTAATCCTCTAATTGTGCTTGTTTCCAAATATTTTTTAATGTCCCAATGGCTACGTCATCACCAAAATTGCCTGGTACAACAACAATACCTGATTTATGTGGATGTTTGAGAACTCGATGACTACCTCTGATTCTTGCTTCATACCAACCATCAGCTTTTAATCGTTTGATTACTTCACGGACTTTCATAAAGAATTATTTATTATTCTTCTTATTTTAGGGAAATCATCTTGCCTTTTCAACCGTTGCAATTAAGTTAATATCAAAATACTTTCTGTTTTACTGTTTAAAAATTCTGTAATAGTTGAAAAATTATTTTTTAAAATTTCTACAATTTTGGAAGTGGGGCTGTTGCCAATCCGCAGATAGATAAACTTTGGGGGATCACCATATAATAAACTACGTTGGTAAAAATCAGAGTCTTTAGAAACAATTACAAAATCATTGAATTTGGCAAATTCCCAAATCACAGAATCGTCAGTATTGAGAAGTCCTAATGTCTTAACATGGTCAGAATCAGGATACAAATCTATGATTTTACTAATAATTCTATCTGACAAATTCTCATCCAATAATAATTTCATGAGGATGCGACAAATAATTTTCTCTCTCTATCAGCAGCAAAAGCTAAACAAGCCTTAATATCTTCATGGGTTAATTCAGAAAAATCTTCCAGAATTTCTGCTTCTGTCATTCCACCTGCTAAATATTCCAGAATATCAGAAACAGTTATACGCATTCCTCTAATACAGGGTTTCCCACTTCGTTTTCCCGATTCTATAGTAATTATATTTTGGTAATTCATAATGAACTTATTTTGTTTAATAGTAAAATTATATTTTACTATTAAAAATTGACAACAAGCTTAAACTGAAGGCATGCTGTTGGGTTATCTCCCTGCCCAACCTACAAGCTCCCTCAACACGGAAGTGCGATCGCCCTTTTGAGTAATGAGTTTTGAAGTAATAAGTAATGAGTAATATCATGTCCGTTTAATTAGTTATGATAAAGTTCTACCTTCATACCTTCTTCCTTCCCTTCCTCATATCAAAGCACCAGTACTTATGTACTAAATTAACCTCAGAAAAAGTTCATTTCTTTTTCGCCTAAGAAAAGTAGCAAAGGTCAACCAATTTTTAAGCGTTGAGCATTAATTCTTTAACTCATTATTCATTACTCGTTACTCATTACTCAACCACCACAAGTAACTTTGGATAAAGATGCTTTGGTCTGAGTTGACTCAATATCCCCATCAAATTAATTTTACCAATGTTCCTGATTATCCTCTTCTACCGCCTTGGGTTCCCAATTTTCATCAAAACTTTCGGCTAAAGGTTGTACCACTTTATTAACAGCTTCTTTGACAAAACCTTTAACAAACTCATCTTTACGACTCAGTTGAAACTGTTGTTTTACCACCTCAGCAATGCCTCCATCACCCCAGTCTTGATCCTGACGAAAATATTCTACAAAACTTTTTCCGGCAATACGTGTTAAATAGGCAGCGCTTACTCCCTGAATAGCTTTACCTACCAAAAAAGTAGCTACGGTAAATTGTAACGCTTTAGCAATTAAATCTACAGCGCCTTTGACTACCCCTAAACTAATTAGGGTTTTTCCCAAAGATAAGGCTAATTCTTGGCCGCGACTCCGATTGATTTCACAACCATAAACTTGACCAATTTCTACTACCATTTGGGCATTAACTGCCGCTGTAGCTAACATATCAACTACTGGTAAAGGTGTCATCGCAATTACCCCAGCGCCAATCCATTGATAGCGAGAGATAATTTTATCTGCCTGTTTACGCCTTTGTTGGTCAATTAGAGACCGCGCATCTTCCCCAAGACGTTGAGATTGTAACAGAATGTTGTCGGCAATTAAATCCTCTCCTTCAGCGCGTAATAAAGCTACTAAACGTCTGATTAGGGGGAGAATTTCTGGTTCTGGAGTTATTAACTCTCCACTAGGTAATTTTACTGGTTGAGGATTTGCAGCGATCGCCACTACTTCTGATGCTGATAGAAACGCTTTTACTCTTTCTTGCAGGTTTTTTAAAATCGTCTCTCTATCTTCTTCGCTATATAAGTCAATTTTATTAAAAATCAACAGCGATCGCTTCCCAATCTCTGCTAATGTTCGTAGGGGGCCGTATTCTGATTGACGTATATCATTATCTACTACAAATAGGAGTAAATCAGCTTCACTAGCTAATTCATAGGCTAAATTCTCTCTTTCGCTGCCTGCGATTCCCATTTCTAAGATTCCTGGAGTATCAGTTAGTAATATATTTCTTCCTAAACCTTGGAGATGTAATAGATAGCTTTCTCCAATTTTAGTAGTTCCCATGGTTGCCTCTACTTCCCCAATTATTTCCCCAAATAAAGCATTAACTAGGGAGGTTTTACCCGCAGAACCTGTCCCGAAGATAACTACTCGATACTCCCCCCTAGCCATGTTAGCTTCAATCTCTTGAGTTCGCTTCATTAATACTTCTTTTGCTACTTCGTCTTGAATTTGTTCTACCTGTTGACGTATAGCTTTAAGAGTTTCTGTAGCTGCTTCAGTCTTTTCTAAGGGTACTCGGGGTAATCTAGTCTTTGATTTACTTGAACCTTTGGTTTTATTCAACCAGGGTAGATTAAAATAATAGAGAAAAACAACTACTATTACTCCTAGTAAAACCACTAGTAAAAATATTAAGAGATTAGCTAACAAAGGAGAAGTATAGGCAATCTGAAGATATAATTGAGAAATAGAGGCTATTAACCATAGCATCAACCCAATAATCAAACTTATGCCGCAAATTATCGCTAAAAAACGTGGTAAAGACATTATTTAATGACTAATCTAATTAGCCTCCACTGATTTTGGCTTTGTATCCTAGCTTAATCAAAGTTTGCAATATTTTGTCTTTGTGGTCTCCTTGGATTTCAATAATATTATCTTTGAGAGTGCCACCACTACCACATTGAGTTTTAAACTGTTTTAGTAGCTTTTGCAAAGTTCCTTGAGAAGCTTGAAAACCACTTATGATAGTTACAGTCTTACCCTTACGTCCGGCTTTTGAGGTTTGTACCCGAGGATGCTGTTGATTAGGGGGTAAATCTATTTGTTCAGACTCAGGAGTTTCTGAATCGGCAGCTGTACCAAATTCACTGTAAACAAGGCGTTTATCTGGAGAAGACATAGTTATTTTTTATTTTCTTTGCATAGCCATATTTTAACAATTTGGTTTTTTCTTTAGAATAATTCCGCCGGATAAATAAATTCACTCCCGGTAAGAATACCCTCACAGATAATATCTAAACCCTTACTTTTACCAGGTAATAAATCAGATACTTGTAAATCTTTGAGTTTAAATTCTGAGGCGTTTTGTGCTTCGGTGGTAAATTCCAGGGGAATCATGCGGCGAAAAAAGAAATGATAGGCATATTTACGGGCTCTAATTAATTTATCTGCTGTTAAATTTTCCTTGAAGGGTAATTTGTCTAAATATGCTAAATATTCCTTAACTGAACTAGCATCATAGGTGATTTGTTTATTGCGAATCCAGGCTTCTCCAGCCACAATCACTGGTATACCTACACTAGTTAATTCTACACCCATTTTAGTACCGTAAATCAAAACAGCATTACAGGCAAGCATAGCTGCATAAGTACTAACTTGACTTTCGGGAGGAATAATAAAGACATTGGGAGGTAGTTGAGGGAAAACTTTGGCAATTTCTGAGACAATTGGCTGACGAGAGGGTAATGTGCCCCGAATCTCCGCAGGATGTACACGAATTAGTAATTGTAAATCATGACGTTTTTGAAAATAATTAATAGTTTCTAATACCCAAGTCAGCAAACTCTCAAAGGCATTCGCTGGGTAGTGAAGTTGGGCATCCCACATCACGTTAGTTAGTAAGCCGATACAAGGTCGAGAAAAATCAACGCCAATTTCTGTGGCTATCGCTTTTAAGTCAAATTCTGGACTTTCGTGAAACCAAATCCAATCTTGACTACCTACCCAGCGACTTTTGAGATAGTTTAGTAGTTGCTTTTCTCTAGATTGATTCCAGGGCAAATTTGACCAATTATTTGTATCCTCCTCCATGAGTTTATGGTGGTAGGTATCCCCATGGGTGAAAATAAAGCATTGTTTACGATAAGCGGGATTCCAGTTAACTACTCTCACACCCTGTTGACGGGCTACTTCTCCCGTTAATCCTTGGGGGACATATATACCATGATTAAATACAGCACATTGATAGTTATGGGTAGTGAGGAGTTTTTCTGTTGCCCAGGTTGTGAGTAAGGCGGCTTGGAAATAACGTTTTAAAATAGCTTCTCCCCAAGTTTCAGATTCTATATCGGCACGGGCATAGAAACGTAAGGCTCCCGCTAAAGCGTGTTCCCCAATTTTGATGTTTTTTTGACTGTAGTTTGATATTTCATTTGTATTAAGTCGGGAGGAGATCGCCTCAGCTTTGCTATAGTCTTCTGGGGTTAGAAAGTCGCTGTAGCGATGTATAGTTACTCCTAAGGGTTGTAAAACTTTCTCAGCAAAAGGGAAACAATGTTGACACAGGTCTATTTGTGGTCCTTGTTTAGCAAAATATTCATGTTTCGGGAAAAAAGTAGCATCACACCAAAAACAAGCCGGTAAAACACCATCACAAAGTAAAATATGTACTTGGGCACCTCTGAGGGTAAGTGCCGCAGCTATTAGGCTTTCTATAGAAATAATATGAATATCTCCACCGACACTGGTAGGGATAAGAATTTTTGCTCCTGAAACAGCTTGATTTAGAGCATTTTGCCAAGCCAGAGAATCAGAATTAACAAAGTGTTGCCAATCAGGCTTATCTAGTTTTAAACGTCTTTTACGCTTAGATAATTGTACTTGACGGTAAATAAAAGGTTGTGATTTGAGGATTTTTTTGAGCATTTAGTTATTTTTTTTAGGGGCGATCGCCTTTAAAAGAAAAACTATCACGTTTTTGTATTAAAATAACAGCTAAAAACTAACATGACAGTACAAAATGAAAATAAGTTCAACGAAACAAGGGGTAGTTTCCAATTTCAGTTTAAAAAAGATGCTAATCATCATGAAAATCTAGCGCTTTAGGGTTAGCAGCAAAATTCTCTGGAGGGAATTATATATCTGATTATTCAGTTGAACTAAACAGGACAATACAGATTTAGCTTAAGTTATCAAATATATTGAAAGCTACTAACACACCCTAGTGGTTAGACATAGTTGACAATAAATTTTACTAAAGCTTAAACCATAATTATAAAATCAATACTAATTGAAATAAACAATGAAAAGAAAACATAGCCACTCTTTAATTACTTTAGCTTTAATGCTAACTATAGCTAGTACCACTGAAGCTATAGGGCAATCTCGGAGAATAGAAGAAGTTTTTGCCCAAAATGACCCCACCTTTGTTAGACCTGAGACAGTTGCTGATGGCACCACAGTAAGAATTGATGGTGATATAGCGATGGAAAAAATCAACAAAGATTATCAAGAAAACTTTGAATCTACATACGAAGGGGCTCAAGTTGAAATTGAGTACAATGGTACTGATGAAGCCTTAGAAGCCTTAAAAGAAGGGAATATAGACTTAGCAGCGATTGGAAGACCTTTAACGGCAGAAGAAGTACAACAAGGATTCCAATCTGTAGAATTTGCAGAATTCAAAGGCAGAGATTTTGGAGAAATTAATAAAATTGCCATAATCATCGGCAAAGATAACCCCTTTACACCGGATCTCACCGAAGAACAATTTGCTCAAATTTTTCGAGGTGAAATTACCAATTGGAACGAAGTAGGAGGACCTGATGCAGAAATTAAACTAGTAGATCGCCCAGAAGATAGCGATACTCGCCAAGCTTTGAGTAAATATCCTGTTTTTACTGAAAAACCTTTTGAATCAGCACCCAATGCCGTAATAATTGATGATGAAGCTACCCTAGAAGAATTAGTAGAAGAATTGGGGACTAATGGTATTAGTTACGGAATTTATAACAAAGTTGCTGAATTAGGAGACACTGTAACTATTGTGCCTATGCGTGGCACTCTACCTACGGACATAAGATACCCCTTTTCTCAACCCCTAGCCTATGTCTATTACCAAGAACCTAATGAAGCCGCTCAAAGTTTCCTGGGATTTGTTGTAGGAGAAGATACAGAAACCATAACACAAGATACCACGCCAGCGACTGAAAATCCTCCTCCAGTACAAACAGAAGAACCAGACAGTGGTATACCGTGGTGGGTATGGTTATTCCCCCTAGCAGCAGTCTTAGGTTTATTATGGTTCCTCCTAGGCAAAAAAGGTCCAGAAGCAGAACCAGAAGCAGAACCAACCCCCGAACCTTCTGTCGTGCCGCCAGTAGTGCCGCTAGTCAGCCAAAATAGCCGGATCATTTTAGTACCTCGTGACTGTAAAAATGCTTATGTCTATTGGGAGATTCCTGATTCTCGTCAGCAAGCCATCAGAGACGAAGGTGGAGAACTCCTGAAATTGAGAATCTACGAAACTACTTCCACAAATAGGGACGTACCAGTAGACACTTCTGAATATACTGAATATGATTGTGACCAAAATGCTCAAGATTATCATGTATCTATACCCCGAGATAATCGTAGTTATGTGGCGGAGATAGGTTATACCACCGCTGATAATACTTGGCTTAGTTTAGCTACTTCAGAAGCTGTAAAAGTTCCAGCTTGCAGCCATCTTATTTTAGTTCCTCGTAGTTGTCAACAAGCTTACGCCTATTGGGAAATACCTGAAGAAAATCTGACATCACTCCAGGATAGACAACAGATTAAGTTACGTCTCTATGATGTAACGGACCAAAATATCCATCAGGGAGAAATGATGAAAGAATCTCCCCTAGAACTACAAAATCAAGACTTACATATTTCTATACCTAGAGATGATCGAGATTATGTGGCAGATATCGGCTATACTAATTCAAACGGTAATTGGTTTAGCATCGCTCGCTCTGATGCCATTCATGTACCTCCTTGCCCTGTAGAAACCGAAAAGATAATAACTCCTCTGGCTACAGCAGCAGGATTAGCGGCCGCGACAGGATTAGCGGCTACTACCATCGCACCAGAAGAGGAGAGGACCCCCACTATCCCATCCAGTCGCATAATTTTAGTAGCCCGTGACTGTAAAAATGCCTATGCCTATTGGGAAATACCTGCTTCAATTAGCTCAAATTTATCAGAATTAACCCTTTATCTTTACTCAGATTCAGAGTTAATCAGCATCACCCAATGGGATAATCAAGCCCAAGATGCCTATCTAGAGATACCTATAGATGACCGGGATTATCACGTAGAAATAGG
>NZ_JALKVM010000327.1:0-1377 GCF_057440575.1 Johannesbaptistia floridana | reverse complement strand
TCTGTCTTATTTTGCTGTTTGAGTAAATTTGAGTAGATTTTTAGAAGCGGTAAAGAGGTAACGGTAACTGAATTAATTAACGATATCAAAAAATATCGTTCTTATTTCCAGTTTTCCAGAGGCGGTGTTACTGTTACAGGTGGTGAACCCTTGATGCAGCCGCAATTTGTCCAAGGAATCTTGCAAAAATGTCGAGAATTAAATATTCATACAGCTTTAGATACTTCTGGTTATGTGAATGTCAATCTAGCTAAACCAGTTTTAGAGTATGCAGATTTAGTCTTACTTGATATTAAATCTTTTGACCGTAAGATATATAAAAAAGTTACTCATGTTTCTTTAGAACCTACCTTAGATTTTGCTCGTTATCTAAACGAAATTAAGAAACCAACTTGGATTAGATTTGTTTTAGTACCTAATTTAACCGACCCCGTTAGTAATGTGGAAGGATTGGCTGAATTTATTTCTCAATTTGATAATATAGAAAAAGTAGAAGTTTTACCATTTCACAAGATGGGCGAATATAAATGGGAACAACTAGGCTATGATTACCAATTAAAAGATACTGAACCGCCTACTCCTGAATTAATTACCAAAGTTACTAATATTTTCCAAAGTTACGGTTTAACAATTCACTGAAATTGATCTTGAGAAGTGAAAAAAAAATATAATCCTCGTATACTCGTACGTCCTCTGCAACTATGGCAAGACCAAGGCAAAGAACAAGAAGTTCGCCTAGAAATTTTGCCCCTGATTGATGTGATTTTTTGCATCTTAACCTTTTTTATTTTGGCGGCAGTAAGTTTTTCTCGACAACAGGCGATTAATCTTGATTTGCCAAATGCCCGTACCGGACAAACTCAAATGGAAGAGATGATGGTGGTGAGTTTAGATAGTATAGGTCAAGTTTATGTAGAAGAACAGTTTGTGACTTATGAGAAGCTAGGAGAAATTTTAGAGAACTACTATTTAGTTAATCCTCGGGGCTTGGTAGTTCTCAATGCTTCTAAAGATGTACGTTACAACGAAGTGATTGAATTACTAGATTTACTGCGGAGTTACGGGGGAGATCGCGTGGCTTTAGCTACTTTACCTTTAGAGGGGGATCCTAATCTGCCTACTGTCCCTCTTCCTGAAGTAAATATATCCCCTAATCCCTGACACTAGGGAACTAATATCAAATCCTATTCGGATTAATATATAGCAATTCTCATACTGGTGAGGTACAGAGGTTATCCTTTTGAGGCAGGAGGCACATCAGATCTTGCATCTTTATCACTCATTTACTGGTGAGGGTTGAGTTTTGAAGTAATAAGTCTTGAAGTAATGAGTAAAAGAATTGATGTTAAACCTCTAGGATACAAAGATTATAGAGAA
>NZ_JALKVM010000326.1:0-7928 GCF_057440575.1 Johannesbaptistia floridana | reverse complement strand
TAAGGCGCTCTCCGCTTTCGCTGGCAATTTTGAGTAAGTTTATTGCACCCCAACAATTTATTTATTATTACTGTAAAGCTACATAAAGAAAAAGTTAACAAAAATATGACTAAGTTTGCTAACTTAGATTGTATAATTTTGGCCCTAGGGATATATTACTATTAGATTGCACAAATCAAGAAAAGCATTAGTTGTTGTTAAGGTTCATAGTTCTCTTTTAATTTTCAACAACTATGCTTTTCTTCAACAAAAAATATTCAAAGAGGAAATTCACAATGAGTGAAAATTTAGAAACTCGTCGGAAAAAAGTAGAAGAGGTTCGCAACTCTACAGCTAAAGACGCATTAGACGCATTTAATGATCTTTCAGAACCAACGAATAACGGAGATGAAGAGAGATTCAAAGATTTAGGACTACCGGGATTTGCTTCATTTACTAAAGCTTTGGAGCATGATCTGAGTAATGGTTTGGTAAAGGAAAGATCTTTTGACTCTCTACTTAATGCGATCGCCGCAGGTACTCAAGAAGCTTTTAACACGATACTTGGAGGGAAAGTACGTAAGTTAGCCAATCCCCTAAACGCTTACTCATTTCAGCTTATTGGTAACGACTCTAATACTGGACGCATGGAACCTGCACCCAAGTTTCAGATCCGTAATACAGCAATAGATATGGTAGAGCGCTATTGGATGGCTCTGTGTCGAGATATCTCCTTTGACCAATACGAGAATGATCCTTTAATTGCCACTGCTTGTAACGACTTAAATAGTTTGGGATTCGAGGAACAATTTGGGTTTGAATGTACTGCGGGTACAATCTTTCGGGGACCTTATCAAGGCTGTTTCCAAGGACCTCACGTTTCCCAATTCCTCCTACAGGATTTTCAATTCGGCAACCAACCAATTCGTCAGTTACAGTGCTATCCAAAAGAAGGGCTAGATTACATGACGGATCTAGAAACCTGGAACCGGATTAACAACGGCAATATTGATCCTACAGGTCGAGATCAACTCGTGGGTATACGACGGATTATAACCTTACGAGACGCTGGGCAATGGGTACATATTGATCTTCCTCATCAATCTGGTTTATGGGCAACCCTGATTCTCATCGGGAAGAAAGTGCCCGTGTCAGATGCTAATCCTTATAAAAATGATATAAGAAGGGCCTCTGCGTTTGGTAGTTTCGGGGATCCTGATGTAACGGTCCAAAGCGCATTAGCAGGAGTGTATGCTTTAAAACACGCCTGGTTTCAAAAATGGTGTGTTCATCGACGCTTACGACCTGAGGTTTACGCTCAACGTCTTGAACTGTACCGAAGACGTGACATATTACAAGGTCAACCCTTTGATGATGCAAAATTCAACGAGTTGTTTGGTGAAGGAGCAGAAATCTGGAAAAAAACTGCTGTACTAGAACGTATTTTTGAACATAATAAACAACAGAATATTCGTTTTTCCAGAGGTGACGCTGATGGTACCTGGTTACTACCGATGGGGTTTCCTGAAGGATCCCCTACTCATCCCGCCTATCCTGGTGGACACTCGACATTTATAGCCGCTAGTGCTACTATGGCTAAGGCGTTTTTCCAAGACGTGGAATTTCCTGATCCAGTTGTACCTAGTGATGACGGTCAAACTTTGATGCCATACCGTGGCCAAGATAAACTGACAGTCCATGGGGAGCTTAATAAGTTAATCGCTAATGTTACTTTGTTCCGCGATGGTGCCGGAATGCACTGGCGTACTGATGGCACTACTTATGGTAATCCGGGAACATCTATTGCCACAGGAGGCAACTTACTAGGTGAAAAACTGGCAATTA
Source organism: Johannesbaptistia floridana (assembly GCF_057440575.1). Taxonomy (NCBI): domain Bacteria; kingdom Bacillati; phylum Cyanobacteriota; class Cyanophyceae; order Chroococcales; family Cyanothrichaceae; genus Johannesbaptistia; species Johannesbaptistia floridana. The sequence goes on along the minus strand of NZ_JALKVM010000326.1, from coordinate 6,104 downwards.
CTATGTTGCGTGATATTAAAGAGACTTACCGAGAAAATGTAGGTACGTTTAAATTTAAGAGCATCACAGGAGAAGATATAACAATCTAAACCTGTTAGCGAGGGCAAAAGAGCGATCGCCTTTGATTGTTCTTTTGCCTTTTGAACAATTTAAATGATTAATTCTTTTCTTAATTGGGCGAATGCTCTTAATTTATCAAAAAATTTCTCAGATGAATAGTAATTAGCAAACAGGTCTTGAATATACTCTTCCCGGCTTAATCCTTGAGAAAATTCTGTTTCACTGGTTTCTTCACTTTCAGCTATTATCTCAGAAGAAAGATTCTGACACATAAAACACTCATAATCATGAGTAAAACTAACTTTGAAATTGCCTATTCTAGACCATTTTGTTAAAATTGAATTGACAGAGATAGTTTTATAACGCCCTAAATATAGTGCTTCAACAATGGCTAAACGAATCCAACTAACCGAATATTGTTCTAACCATTCGCTTATTAATTTTTGATAACTGTATTCTCTAGTCTCAAAACCATAATATTTTAGTAAACATTCTATTTCATAAATATTTTTATTTGTTTCTAAATGTTTTTCTGCCATAAACGATGCAGATTTGACTTTAGTAACCAATGGAATTGAGGCTTCTACGCTTCCTACGAGAACTCTTGGTTCATCAAATTCGTACTTAGGTAATGAGCTTAATAACATTGTATCACAAAATTTATGCCTTATTTTAAAATCTTGATTTGAGAAAGGCTTTGAGGCTTTTATTCCCTATTCCCTATTCCCTTTTTAGGTGTTAGGTGTCAGGTGTCAGGTTTTAGGTTTAATGAAGTAAAAAGTTATCGAGATCTAACGGTTTAGCAAAAAGGCTCTCCCGCTAATATGGGGTAAAATGTATTCATCGTGACAGGTCAAACTTTCTCCTGGAGCTTTGAAAGCTCCCCTAAAAACACCACCAGAGGAATGGGTATATTACTATATTATAAAGGAAAATATTAGAAAAGTAATTGATTCTTATGGTAGAAATAGCAGTAATAGACTACGATATGGGGAATCTTCACTCCGCTTGTAAGGGATTAGAAAAAGCAGGGGGGAAACCAAAAATAACAGATTCTCCTGAAGAAATTCTAGCAGCGAAGGCAGTAGTTTTACCGGGAGTAGGGGCATTCGATCCGGCAATGCAACACCTACGCAAAAGAAATCTAGAAAAACCAATCAAAGAAGCGATCGCCAGGGGCAAACCATTTTTAGGTATATGTTTAGGTTTACAAATACTCATGGAAGGTTCGGAAGAGGGGTCTGAAGCAGGTCTAGGAATAATCAAAGGTAGAGTGCGTCGTTTTCAACCAGAACCTAATTTAACCATACCTCAAATCGGTTGGAATCAACTAGAATTAACCCAAAAAAATCTTAAGCTATGGGAAGAATTACCAGCTACACCCTACGTTTATTTTGTCCATTCCTACTATGTAGCGCCTGTGGAAGAAAAAGTTATAGCAGCAACAGTAACCCACGGCAGTCAAACAGTAACAGCGGCGATCGCCTTTGAGAATGTACAAGCGGTACAATTTCATCCAGAAAAATCTAGCAACAATGGTCTAAAAATCCTAGCTAATTTCGTTAATCAAGTGAAAACGGCAAGTAAATCTCAGGTGTATGTCTAGTTAAGATGAGAATTCATGGTAACAGACTGATAAAAACTTTACCAGGAAGAGAAACAAGACCAACTACTGCTAGAGTCAGAGAAGCATTATTTAATATTTGGCAAACTAGAGTAGTGGGTTGCCGTTGGTTGGATTTATGTACTGGAAATGGTACCATGGGTGCAGAAGCCTTGTGTCGTCAAGCTAAACTAGTTTGGGGAATAGAAAAATCAAGCCGCGCCTGCAAGATTATTAGGGAAAATTGGCAACAAATAGCCGCAAGCGATCAAGAATATCAAGTGATCAAAGGGGATGTTAGAGTTAAGTTAAAAACTCTAGGAAAAGAAAAATTTGACTGTATATATTTTGATCCGCCATACCATGAAAGCAATTTATACCAAGTAGTGCTAAATTTATTGTCAGAATATCAAATATTGAATAGTGATGGTGAGATAGCAGTAGAACATGATGCTAAACTCAAAGATAGTTTAGAGTGTTCGGGATTTAAAAAAATCCGCACCAAAACTTACGGAAGTACAGGATTAACCTTTTATAGTTATGAAGATTAAAACCCCGGATTGGGTTAAACAAGCAGTTTTTTATCAAATTTTTCCAGATCGCTTTGCTGTTGGTAAACAACTTACACGGTGGCAAGCTCAAAAATTAGAAGCCTGGATAGATAAACCTACCCTGCAAGGATACAAAGGTGGTAATCTCTGGGGAGTGTGCGATCGCCTAGACTATTTACAAGATTTAGGTATTAATGCTATTTATCTAACACCAATTTTTCAATCTGCGGCTAATCATCGTTACCACACCCACGACTATTACCAAGTAGATCCTTTGTTGGGTGGTAATGAAGCCTTTCAAGCTTTACTAAAAGCTGCACATCAACGAGATATCAAAGTAGTTTTAGATGGAGTGTTTAATCATGCTAGTCGTGGTTTTTTCTTCTTTAACGATATTCTCGAAAATGGACCTTTTTCTCCCTGGTTAGATTGGTTTCTCATCGAAAAATGGCCTATATCTGCCTACGATGGCAGTAAACCCGCTAATTATGTAAGTTGGGTAGATAATCGTGCTTTACCGAAATTTAACCACGAAAACCCCCAGGTTAGAGAATATATTATGCAAGTAGGAGAATATTGGCTTAATCAAGGAATAGATGGTTGGCGTTTAGATGTGCCGGATCAAATTGAGGTGCCAGATTTTTGGCAGGAATTTCGCTCCCGAGTCAAAGCAATTAATCCTGAAGCTTATATTGTCGGGGAAATTTGGGAAGATGCTAGACAATGGTTAGATGGCACTCAGTTTGATGGCGTGATGAATTATTTATTTACAGTGCCCACTATAGCTTTTATCGCAGGCGATCGCGTCGTCAAAAAACACGTAGCTAAAGCACCATACAAACCCTATCCTCCCATAGATGCAGCAGAATATGGTCAGAAAATTCAATATTTACTCGACTTATACCCCTGGGAAATACAACAAACTCAACTCAATTTGTTAAGTAGTCATGACACGGCTCGATTTTTGAGTATTGCAGGGGAAGATGTTGATAGTTTAAAACTAGCTACTCTACTACTATTTACTTTTCCTGGTCCGCCAAGTATCTATTATGGTGATGAAGTTGGTTTAGTGGGAGAAAGCGATCCTGATTCTCGCAGAAGCTTTCCAGAAACTTCTGCTTGGAATCAAGATTTATTGGAATATCACCGCGGCTTAATTAAGTTACGTCACACTCACCCGGCTTTGAGTTTAGGCGATTATCAAATTATCTTCGCCCAAGGTCAAGTTTATGTCTTTACTCGCACCTTGGCAGAATCAAAAATTTTGGTAGTAGTAAACGGCGATAGACAGCCAGTGGAAATTCAGCTAAATCAAAATGAACTAAGTTGGCGACCTGATACTATTTTATGGGGTGAAGCTAGATTAAATTGGCTTGAGAGTGAGTTACAATTGTTCCTCTCCTCTCGTAGCGCTTTGATACTAAGCTAATACTTCTAACTCATTTTCTTTGAAATGAGCTTTAAACTTGTCATCAAACTTCACGAGAATAGGCAGATTAGCGCTAATTGGTCTCCCTCTCCATTCTTGAACTACATCAATGACTTCGCCTTCAAAACCCTTGAGATCAAAAGGCTGCTTCTTTTGCTTGGGATAGTGGTATACAATTACTGAGGTTACTACACGTACGCGATCGCCTATGTTCATAACTTTTTTTCTCTCTTTGCTTGATTAGTTAAAATTTTGTTTGATTTGTTGTTGATAACCTTAATATTTTTGCATAGAATCGTACCAACTCTAAAGGGGTTTGTGGGAAAATATAGCATTTTAACTGAGGCGATCGCTTTTTTCTTTATTCTTGCTTTAAGTATAATTACTTCGTTATTTTTTGCATTTGATCTGTTGCACTTTCAAGTCATATCATGTCCGTTTAATTAGTTATGATAAAGTTCTACCTTCATACCTTCTTCCTTCCCTTCTGCCTCCTGCCTCGGTCTCAGATCTTGCATCTTTATCAAAAGTTACTGGTGAAAGATGCAAGATGTGAGCCTCTGCCTTTTTCAAAAAACAAGTAGAATTTTAAGGGGGGGGTTAGTTTGCAGCTTTGGTATAAGTTAACCGCGAAGTTGAACAGGCATAACTAAATAGGTAACCTGATTGCCATCTAGAGGATTAAAAATAACTGGCTGATTAGCTTCATTGAGTTGTATTTTTATCTCTGAACAATTAAAAGCCCTTAATCCCTCAATTAAATACTTAACATTGAAGCCAATTTCTAAATCATCACCAATAATTTCTGCGGGTAATGATTCTTTAGCGTTGCCTAAGTCTGCCTCTTCTACTTCTAAATATAATTCTGCTTGGTCAGTATCTATAGTAAATTTTACTAAGTTACTGCGTTGGTCTGCCAATACCGCCATTAACTCTAAGCTTTTGAGTAGACGTTTCTTATTTACAGTAACTTGCCGTGAAAATTCATCAGGAATAAGTTTGTAATAATTTGGATAAGTACCATCTAATTTACGACTAGTTAAACGCTGATTACTCAATTCAAAAGCCACCTGAGTTTCATCAAAATAGACTTGAATACTTGCGTCTGGTTCCGCATTATTAAACATTCTTTCTATTTCTCTAAAAGCCCTTACTGGAATAGTCATAGCAAAGGAATCCCCCTCTACTGAATCTGAGACTGAATCCTCTTTGTTAAATTCTTGTATCCCCACAGCTAATCGATGTCCGTCTGTAGCCGCAAATTCCAACTTATCTAAAGTTTTATGCAGATGTAAGCCTGTGAGTACCTGTTTAGTGTCATCTGGACTCGCCGCAAAAGATGTACTCTTGAACCCTTGTAGAAGAGTTTCTCCGGGTAAAACCAGACTCTCTCCTTCAACTACTGGTAATTCTGGATATTCTTCGGCACTCATCCCTCTAATTTGGAAACGTCCTGAAGCTGAAGTTATCGTAAATAGGGGATTTTCTTCTACCTCATTTGGTTGATAAAACATAGTAATCTCCCCCTCAGGTAGACGGGAGATAATATCACTAAGGAGTTTTGCGGGAAGGGTGATTTTTCCCCCTGTAGGAATTTCCGCCGGAAACTGGGTACTAACTCCTAAGCTTAAATCAAAGCTAGTAAGGGTAATTTTTTGTTTTTCTTCGTCGGCAACTAATAACACGTTACCTAGTATCGGGTGAGTAGGACGGGAAGGAACAATACGACTGACAAGAGATAAATTACTATTAAATTCGTTTTGACTACAGATAATTTTCATCTTTGACTAAATTAAATATTTTGAGAATGAATAGAACAATTGTACTATATAAAGACAGTTTTGAGTCTGCATTATTATAGCGCTACTTGATAGGGGAATAGGGAGTTTTCGGAGAGGGGGAGCTCCGGGAGCAGGGGGAGAGGGGGAGAGCATGTAGGTTGGGCCCAAGGTAACGAAACCCAACAATCTAACTCCTTTTTACCGAGTCTCATATCTTGCACCAGAACAAAAGTACTAAATTGGCCAACAGGCGAGAATCAATTTTTAAGCGCGATCGCATTAATTCTTTAACTCATTACTCATTACTTCAAAACTCATTACTCAACCACCACCAGTAACATTAGGTAAAGATGCAAGATCTGAGGAGTGTTATGTGTTGGGTTGCAAGACCTTTAACTCACTGTTCGCTTAAAATAAAAATTATATCTTCCCTGATATTTCAACAGAAGTAATTGAAAGCCTGGAATCCCCGTAACTTTAGTGCGGGGAGGAAAGGCGAACCGACGACTACTCAGACCCTCGCATCTTTACCCAAAGTTACTTGTGGATGAATAATGAGTTTTGAAGTAATGAGTTTTGAAGTAATGAGTTTTGAAGTAATGAGTCTTGAAGTAAGAAGTCTTGAAGTCTTGGAGTTTTGGAGTTTTGAAGTTTTGAAGTAATGAGTTAAAGAATTAATG
>NZ_JALKVM010000325.1:0-1388 GCF_057440575.1 Johannesbaptistia floridana | reverse complement strand
TCTGTCTTATTTTGCTGTTTGAGTAAATTTGAGTAGATTTTTAGAAGCGGTGTAAGTTATAGCAATGAGCGTTGTAGTGTTAACAATATTTATATTTACAGATCCCCCCAACCCCCCTTAACAAAGGGGGGCTTTTCATGATAACTGTAAACATCTATTTGCTCATTGCTATAATTTACTATTTGGTTATTTAATATCATGTCCGTTTAATTAGTTATGATAAAGTTCTACCTTCATACCTTCTTCCTTTCCTTCTCTGAGAGCAAAGCACGAGTACTCTTGTACTAATTTAGCTGTCAGAAAAATTCATTCATTTAGTGGTTTCGGTGGGTTTTTTGGTTCAAAAAAGTAAGTATAAATACTTAAAAAAACTCATTACTCATTACTCATTACTCATTACTCAATCATCACCAGTAACTTTTGGAAAAGATGCAAGATCTGAGTTTCTGCCTCCTGCCTCACCTCATTTTTATCGTAAGTATTCACCCGAACTTGATATAATTTTATATTTATTCAGCAAGCCCTAAATATATCCATCTATTTATTTGCATCTTGACAACTAGGTGGTTGTGGTTCTAAGTTAATTACTTTTTCTGCAAAATTGTGAGCTAGACGAATCATCTGAAAACCTTGGGTAACTGAACCTTTCCAGGCTTGCCGAGCTTCATATCCAGTACTATCATTATCATCATTATCATCATTATCAGAATGTAAATGGGCACGAATAATTATAGTTCGGTCAGAATTAATCTGAATAGATTGCTCATCCTGAAAACTTAGTTGGTCTGGTTGGTGTATGTGGGGACCAGAAAAAACCTTACGGTACAAAAGTTTTCCCTTCTCATCGAGAATTTCCCACCAATCAGTATAGTAGTTACAGCCTCGATCTTGATTATAAATAGTAACTTCAAATGTAGACATACTAGCAGATTCTGCATTAGCTTTAACCTCCATAATCACTGCTCCATCGATTAACTTAATATTCTGCTTTTCTGCCCAGGTATTAAGAATTTCTGTTAAAGCCTCTATTTTTCTTGTTTCTGGACAGTGGCGTAGTGAATTAAGAGCTTCACCCCATAAGCCATCAAGGGCATATTGGAAGGCAACTTGTTTGAGTGTATCGCTATCATTAATTTGTTCAGCAGTTTTGGTGATATTTTTTAATAGAGATTTTCGGGTTTTTACATCTGGTAATTGTCCAGTAGCTGAGGCGATCGCCCTGAGAGCATAGCTTTGGGAGTCGGGCTCATCGATAGTTTTAACAATAGTTAAAGCCTCTTCTAAGACTTTCACTGCCGCTTCTGTCTCTTCTAGTTCTATGTAGGCCGAGGCGATCGCCCTGAGAGCTTCGCTTTGGTAGTTGGGCTCATTGATAGTTTCAACAATAG
>NZ_JALKVM010000324.1:0-7955 GCF_057440575.1 Johannesbaptistia floridana | reverse complement strand
CAAATGAGCAACTTTTAGCAGTAATGAGTAGATATTTTCAACTGTATTTAGCCCCCCTGGTACAACTACCCAGAGAACTGGTAAACTAGGTGTATCTTCGGGAAAATCACCATAACCATCCGTTAAATAGACACAAACAGCTTCTAGAGAAGAATTTCTCTCTTTTTCAACCGCATGGAAAAAAGGAATAAAGGATGTACCACCACCCCCAACAGGCTCTGGTATACTATCACCAGGTTTTAATTCTATTGGTCCGTAAATATCAGCATCTGCATAATATAATTGGCAATTAATGTGAGGATAGGCGCTTAAAATGCCTTGTAATTCACTACAAAAACTATTCATTTGGCGATCGCTTATGGAGCCACTAGTATCAATTGCTACAAAAACTTGGATTGACTCACCAGCCAAGATATCTAAATATAAACCCCGACCGATAAAGCGACGGTCAAAACCTTGAAAATCATTAGGTGTATGAACAAGATAACGCCAAAGACGAGTACGCCAATCTATTTGTGCTGCGGTTAATTCTTTTATTTGACGTTGAATACCCGCAGGTAGATTACCATGATTAGCAGTGCGAGCAACTATAGACGCCTGTTGTAAAGCATTTTGCCAGTAAGCCTTTAAATCAGCTTCTTGATCGCTTAATAAGGATTCAGAGGAATTTTTTAGGCACAATAAATCTAATATAGGTAACTCAAATCCACAGTTATCCTGTTGCTGCAATAACAACTCATAAATTTCTTCAACACTTTTAGTTTCCCAATCAGGATAACGAATACCACCAGGAGGTAATTCATAGTTATTATCTTCAGCAATTAAACCATTAACTACAATATCTGCGGCGATATTCCAATAATATGGATCTCTATTTTGGCGTCGAATATTGTGCAATAAAGCGGCGTGTAAAATCTCATGAACAATTAACCCATCAACTTGATTACTAGGAAGAGAAATAAGATAATCAGGATTATAAAAAATTGATTTACCGTCCGTAGCTGCCGTATCAAGATCATGAGTAGATTTAAAGTCAATAAATAAACCCAGAGTTGCAAAAAAAGGGGATTTACCCCGCATTCTTAACCTTGATATAGTGATAATTTCTTCTGGTTTAACAGATTTATTTTCCAGAAATAATAACTTTTTAAAATTAGAATTTACCTAATAGTTCTTGATAATTATTAAAAAAACTTTTGAATTTTTGGTTCTCTTTAATTAGTTGGCTGAAGGCAGCAATCTGGTTTTTATTACGCATTTGACGCATTAGATCACCGACAAATAATTGACACCATTCAGTGGTTGCTTTAGTCATTAACCATTCAAAAGAATTCATCCCTTCCACTGCACTTTGAGCTCTGATGGCGAGCCCTATAGTAGTAGCATAACGCGCTGATGCTTCTTGAGGAAAGTTGATCTTATCCCCTTTTCCTATTAAGATAGAATCAAAACTTGGTAACTTTTCATAGAGAGTTACAAAAGCTTGAAATTCACTACAAACCTCCTCTCCAACAGCAGGAGAAATATCAAGATTACACAAATGTAACTTATTAGCTATTTCCCAAGTACGAGGTGATGGCCAAGCGTGACTGTAAGCGTTGAGTTTATGCAATAATTCAGTACGATAGGCGAGAAAAGCGATAATTTGCTCATCAAACTTGTGATCTAGTGCGTAAGCTTTAAAACTATCAAAATCAACAGTAACCTCAAGGTGTAGAAAACGATTAGCTAAAGGTGCGGGCATTTCAAAAATACTAGCCCTGTCTTCTTTACGGTTACCTGCGGCCCAAATCATCCAATTTTGGGGCATTTCATAACTGCCTACTTTTCTATCTAAGATTAATTGTTGAGCAACACCTTGCATAGTTGGCGGAGCCATATTGATTTCGTCGAGAAAGAGAATTCCTTTTCCACTACGAGGTAAAAATTCTGGGGGATACCAGGTAGATATACCTTCTTTTTCGTTATCTTTGGCGATCGCAACGGGTAAACCTCTTAAATCAGTGGGTGCTAGTTGAGACAGACGCAAATCGATAAAATCCATGTTATTTTCATGATCCACTTGGGCGACAATACTTGATTTGCCGATTCCAGGCGCTCCCCAAATCATGGTACTAATTTGTAGCTGGTTTTTGACGAGATTGTTGAGATATTCTTTGAGCTTTGTTGGTGTCATAGATTAGCGTACTCTTTTAAGGATATCCTTCGGTTGTCAGTCAAATATTATTATAACCTACATTACGCGCTTCAAAAAGAAGACTACAATTTTGATAAAACTTGCGAAATACCGAAAATGCTCTCTGTGACTAATTTACAACAAAGTGAAGCAAGCCGAATTAAAAGTGTCACACAACACTTAGACAGATGCCAAAAAAAGCCCATTGGCTAATTCTGTACAAGTTTTCGCTAAGATATGAAAAAAGAAAACTCATAGAGATTTAAATTCAAATGCGAGACAAACAAGTTTTACTCACAGGGGGCACAGGAGGATTAGGTTTAGGTGTAACTCCCGCAGTTTTAGCAAGAGCAGAAAAAATCACCATTCCCTATCATAGTGACAAGGGAATTAATCGTCTCAAAAATAAACTATCTGCTGAAGATTTTCAACGCCTTCGTTTTGTGAAAGCTGATTTAACTCAAGAAGCTGAAGTAGAAAAATTAGTTAATGACTTAGGTAGAGTAGATGTTTTAATTCATTTAGTAGGTGGCTTCTCTATGGGAGCTGTAGAAGAATTTAGCTATAGTGACTGGCAGAGTGCTTTTGCCTTGAATCTTAATACAACCTTTTTGGTGTGTAAATATTGTCTGAAGCTGATGCGCCAACAAGGTTATGGTAGAATCGTTACAGTAGGTTCAATAACAGCTAATAATCCTGCCGCACAATTGGCCGCCTATTGTGCCTCAAAAAGCGCAGTAGCATCTTTAACTCAAGTAATCGCCGCAGAAACCGCCGATTCAGATATTACCGCTAATGCAGTTTTACCTAGTACAATTGATACTCCTAATAATCGTGAAGCTATGGGCACAGACCAAGTAGATGAATGGGTGAAACCAGAGTCAATTGCTAAAGGTGTTTGTTTTTTAGCTTTTGATGCCCCTAAAGATTTACGTGGAGCTCTTTTGCCCTTTTAATAGTAATGCTTACTAGCACTAAAAACCCTCTAATCAAGGAAATTCGTCAGCTACACCAAAGTAAATTTCGCCGCCAAAATAATCGCTTAATTTTAGAAGGGACTAATTTAATAGCTGCGGCTATAGAGGCTAATTATCCTCTAGATGTATGTTGTTACACGGAAGCATGGCAAGCTAAATACCCCCAATTAGAGAAAAAAGTTATTCAACTAAGTCAGAGAGTGACTTTAGTTGATCCATTAGTGTTAAAAGCGATCGCCACTACCGTTAATCCTGAGGGAGTGGTAGCTACAGCTACCAGAATGACTGCTAAAACTCCTGAGACTAAGATTAATTTGGGGTTAATGTGCGATCGCCTTCAAGACCCTGGTAATCTTGGTACAATTATACGTACTGCTGCTGGAGTAGGGGTAGATGCTTTATGGTTAAGTAAAGATTGTGTAGATTTTGACCATCCCAAACTTTTAAGGGCTTCTGCTGGGGCATGGTTTAACTTACCCATTGCTACTACTGAGAGTTTGAGTAGTCAAATTCTCCATTACCAGAGTCAAAATATACAAGTAATAGCTACTTTAGCTCAAGCTGACCAAACTTATTGGGATTTAGATTTAACTAAGCCTAGTGTTATTTTACTTGGTAACGAAGGAGCGGGATTATCCCCAGATTTGATTGCTCTTGCGGACCAAAGGGTTAAAATTCCTATTACTGAGTCTGTAGAATCTCTCAACGTAGCCATTGCCACTTCTTTGCTACTCTATGAGGCAATAAGACAAAGACTATACTCAGATCTTGCCTCTTTACCCAAAGTTACTGGTTGGGGTTGAGTCTTGAAGTCTTGAAGTAAGAAGTAATGAGTAAGGAGTCTTGAAGTCTTGAAGTAAGAAGTTATGAGTTATGAGTTAGAGAATTGATACTAACCCCTTAAAAATTGTTTCTCGATAAAAAGTCAAAACGTGTAAACCAGTCAGATTTACCAAATCTTCCCCAAGACTTTATTCCTTATACTAAAAATCTCTCATTAGATGAAAAGATTCATCTACATGAAAAACTTGCTGACTTGAGACATAGAGAATCATTACGGGACCTTGCTATATCGGTATTTCAAATGTATTTTGGAGTAGCGGTTTTTCTGGTTGTTGCTATATTGATTTGTAATTTAGCAAAAGTCGATTCTGAGGACTTAAAGTGGTTAACAGGGAGATTGCTGGAACTATCTTCACCAATAGTCACCTCTGTAGTGTTTTACTACTTTGGGAAAAGTAGTGAAGACAGAAAAAATAGGTAATCCTTACATATCAAAATAATACCATAAATCTATGCAATTGACTGCATAGATTTTTATAGTTCAGAGCATTTCTTCAATTAATACCTTTGGTTGGATTTATAACCATTCTGTTTAGCCTAACCTACTCGCTTATTATTTCTTGTAGGTTGGGCCCTTGGAATACGAAACCCAACAATCTATCTCATTGTCTTCGACTTTTATGATTAATCTTTGTTTATCTGGTTTTATGGAGTATTAATATTTATAGCAATGAGCGTTGTAGTGTTAACAATATTTATATTTACAGATCCCCCCAACCCCCCTTAACAAGCTATCCTTTATAAGCAACTCTGAAACCCTTGTATAGCAGGGAGCACCGGAGCACGGGAGCAGGGAGAGGGGTTTTAAGTAAAATTACTTAAGTTGTGGATAAAATGTATATTGCTATACATTATTTTCTTAAACAAAATCTAAAAAAGCACAAACCCACAAGTTGCGGGTTTTGTCAAGTTTTATGTTAAGAAAGATGTTTATAAAGCATAGCTTAACAAGGGGGGCTTTTCATGATAATAACTGTTAACATCTATTTGGTCATTGCTATATTTTTGAGGCTGGTGGAAAATGTGAGTTTATGAAAAGAAAATTGAGCAGAAATTAATTAGTTTACCTGAGAGAAAAAATAAAGCCATAATCGGAACCTTTTTTTACCCCTTACGTCTTGCCTCTTACTCTTTAACTTTAAGGAAAAAAATAAATGATTTACAAATACCTACTTATTGGCACACTTTTATTCCCCTGTGTTAGCATAACTCCTGTCTTAGCCCAACAAGATGAAATACGCCAAGAACGTGTACAATTTGAACCAGGTACCATTGGTACAACTATCCAAGGTCAAATAAAAGGCTACGAAACAGTTGATTATATTCTCAACGCCAAGGGCGGACAATCAATCTCAGTCATACTAAAAACCAATAATTCTCAAAACTACTTCAACGTCATAGCACCAGGGGAAGATACAGCCATGTTTGTTGGTTCAACCTCCGGCGATCGCTTTCAGGGAAGTTTACCCAAAGACGGCGACTATACCATCCGTGTCTACCTCATGCGCAATGCAGCTAGAAATGCAGCAACAGCCAACTACACCATGGATGTACAAATAGGCAATAATCAAGCATCCTCCACTAGTAACCGCACCGCTCCCTATACAACCGCAGACTATGATGCTACCACTATTTTAAGCTGCGAAGTGCGTAACTCAGCAGATATGAGTACACCTGTTACCCATAATCAAAATTGCCCCGCAGGTATTCTCAGACAGACTTCAGGATCGGCATCCATTCACATTATGTTACCCACTGGTGTAGAACGTGTTTTAAATTTTGAACCTGAAAACGTGACAACTCCTACGGGTGGCGATCTAAATTGGGGCAAGGAAGATGACACTTGGTATATTGGTATTAACAATCAAGAATTTTACATGGTACCAGAAGCCGCCATATATGGAGATTGATTTTAAATTCTAAAGACTCTTTATTATTTCTTGTAGGTTGGGTTGAGGTTACGAAACCCAACAATCTACCTCATTTTCTTCTAAGAAAATAGGAGCTTTTTGATATAAATTAAATAATTATGCGATCGCCTATAAATAGTAAAATAAGCTGAAATTATTTTCCACTTCACTCAAATTTGGGATGACTACCTATTAATTTTACTATTACTTAGCTTTGAGCGAGAATTTGCTTAACTACCGTAGCCGCAGAATAACTGACTCCCGCTGTCCCTTCACCGGGATGAGTAGAATCACCTACTAGCCAGAGATTACTAATCGGGGTGCGTGTAGCAAAACCAAATGGTCCAAAAGTACTAACTCTTTGACCGATACCACCCACAATACCAGACTCTCTAGCCGTATACTGCTCAAAAGTTCTTGGTGTTGCGGCTTCTTGATGGACAATAGTATCAGGATTTAAATTAAAATAACTACTTAAACGCGCGATCGCTGTTTGGGTATATTTTTCTTTCAGTTGTTGATATTCTTCTTTTGTCTCTGTATACCATAACTGAGGATTAGTAAAAGATGAGGCTACTATCGTTGCTTTTCCTGTTGGTGCCCTTCCATCTTCAGGTTTACTCACAGACACAAATAGAGAGTTATTTTCTCCTATAGGTTGATTATAGTCGTAGAGAAACTGCAAATGGGGTGGGCAGTTATCAGGTATAGCTGTCTCCTCTACTCCTAAATAAATAACAAAGGCACCAGATGATGGTGGAAGTTTAGCTACTCGGCGCCCATAAGATTTAAATTCAGGGGTATTTTCTGGTACTAGTTTAACTAAATTTTGTACAGTCAAATTCCCTACTACATAGTCAGCACTTTCTGTCCAGGTTTCCCCAGTTTTTTGATTGAGAATGGTTACTTCAGCTACTCTATGATTGTTAGTAGTTATCTTAGTTATTTTGTGCCCTAAATATAGTTTACCTCCATGTTTAGTTAATCCTTCTACTAGGCGATCGCTCAATACCTGCATACTCCCTTTTAAATGATATAATCCTTGGGGTGATTGAGACACACTTAAAGCTGTGGCGGCGTAGAGTAAAGCTGTGGATGCAGCATCTACTTGAGAATATAATTTTAACTGCATATCTAAAAATGTTCTCAATCGTCTATCCTTACCTAAACCACATAAATTCAAGGCATCTGTCACCGTCATTAAGGCAAAGGGTAAAGTAGTTAAAGTATCTAGGCGCACTGCTTGTATTAATTGCCCTAAATCCCAGAGATTACGAGGAGGTAAAACAGGTTCACGCCCTTGGAAACGCCAGCTAACCTCAAATAAATATTCAATTAAGCGCCAAAATGGTTCACTCCCGGGAAACTGTCTATTTCTCTCCATTTGCCACTTTTCTGCATCTTGCCAAACATTAATTGGTGCGGTTTCTTCCGGTAAAAATACAGCACAGCTAGGATTACAGATAGTTGCTTCCGGTAACTCTACTCCTAACTTTTTAAATATCTGCTCGTGAATCCCACCCGTTTCTAAACCTGCTACTTGAGTAGCCCCTACATCGAAGGTAAAACCACGCCTACGGAAGGTAGAGGCACACCCTCCTGGCACGTATGCCTGTTCAAAAATACTTACTTGGTAGCCTTTACTTGCTAGTAAAGCCCCTGCTGTTAAACCTCCAATACCTGCACCTATAACGATTACTTCTGACTGCTTCACCGCTTAATATTTCTTTACATCTTTCTTATTTATTTTAATATAATTTCGTTTAAAAAGTGTGAGGAGTCGTTAAACTCAGACCCTCGCATCTTTACCCAAAGTTACTTGTGGATGAATAATGAGTTTTGAAGTAATGAGTTTTGAAGTAAGAAGTAAGGAGTAAGGAGTAAGAAGTAAGGAGTAAGGAGTAAGGAGTAAGGAGTAAGAAGTAAGGAGTTTTGAAGTAAGAAGTAAGGAGTTTTGAAGTAAGAAGTAAGGAGTTTTGAAGTAAGAAGTCTTGGAGTTTTGAAGTAATGAGTTAAAGAATTAATGCTCAACGCTTAAAAATTGGTTGA
>NZ_JALKVM010000323.1:0-1392 GCF_057440575.1 Johannesbaptistia floridana | reverse complement strand
AATGTCGGGCTTACAGTCCAGACATTCATCGTCCTTTATGTTTATGGTATTATTATTTTTCTCGAAAGCGAAAAAGGAAAATGTGTAAGTTGTTGCGGCAGCCCCTCACCCCAAGTGGGGGCTGTCGCAAACAACTGGAACATTTTGTAACCGCTTAGACACTGGCCGGAGTAAAGAGTTTCATCGTCTGGGCTTCGAGCCCGTACCCTGATTTTTCACTCCGTGCCAGGTGTTTGAATGTAAGTTCGAATAGTAATATGGGACAAGTCGCTTATAGCGACGGAACCCGCTGTAAAGGATGTGAACTATTCAGACACGGTCTGAGCATAAATGCTTAGCTAAGATATGAATTATTCTCCTGCACACCAGTTTTTTGTGGGCTGGGATACCTCAAAAGAGACTCTCAATTACTGTGTCCGCTCTATGTTAGGAGCTATTATCAACGAAGGTGAAGTGAAAAATGATCGGTCGTCGATCAGGGCTTTATTGCAGCAGTTAGCTCAACAGCACGAGGTATTCCTTGGTGAGTTCTTACATTGTGTGGAAAACACAGGCCAATATTGTCACCCTTTACTGGGTTTGAGTGCGCAACTCCCAGAGCTATACATTTGGTTAGAAGACCCTTTACAGCTCAATCGGAGCATGGGTAGACAAAAGAACAAAACGGATATTATTGATGCGCGTAATGTATCGGAATATTGCCTGCTACATCACCGTAAAGCAACACAATATCAACTGCCCAGTCAGCTACAGCAACAAGTTGATTTTATTAATAAAATGCGTCTACGCCTAGTTCGTCACAAGCAGGCTCTGGGCACCTCGCTAGAAGAACGAAAGGCATTTGTCTTGGACCCCCTGGATAAATTAGCAGTTGAACTCATTAAGCAGCAGTTGGAAGCCACTAAGAAAACTATTACCGAACTCGAACAACGACTCGAACACCTAATTGCAAAGGATACCAAAGCAGCCCGTAAATACGCTATCGCTCGTTCTGTTTTGGGCTTCGGTCCTAAAAACACCCTTACCGTCATGGCCATAACTGGCTTATTTGAAAAAATTCCTACCGCAAAAGCCTGTGCCTCTTATGCAGGAATTAGTCCCCACCCCAGACAAAGTGGTAAGTGTCTCAAGCGTAACAGTAGAATCAGTCGCGCAGCCAGTAAAGAACTTAAGACGGCTATCCATCAAGGAGCCAAATACCTCATCACTCCTCAATGTGACTCCCCCTTTAAGGATATCTATCAGCGACTAAGACTTAGAGGACGTACCTACAACCAAGCCATTAACGCCGTGCGCAATAAAATGATCACTGTGCTTTATGCTTGCTTACAAAAAGACACTATGTATGAGAAAAAAGTACATCAATCATTTGGATGAACAATAGTAATCTGG
>NZ_JALKVM010000322.1:0-7981 GCF_057440575.1 Johannesbaptistia floridana | reverse complement strand
ACAAGGTGCCTATTTAAGAGATGCCAATTTAAATTATGCCAATTTAAAAGGTGCCTATTTACAAGGTGCCTATTTAAGAGATGCCAATTTAAATTATGCCAATTTAAAAGGTGCCGATTTAGAAGGTGCTAATTTACAAGGTGCCAATTTAAGAAGTGCCAATTTACAAGGTGCCGATTTAAGAAGTGCCGATTTAGAAGGTGCCAATTTAAAAGGTGCCAATTTACAAGGTGCCAAATTACAAGGTGTTAAGTTAAATGAAAATACCCAGATAGATGCAAAATGGCTGATGGTTTGGGATATTCTTAATAATCCTACTCCCCAAAGAGATTTACAAGGTGCCGATTTACAAGGTGCCGATTTAAGAAGTGCCAATTTACAAGGTGCTAATTTACAAGGTGCCTATTTACAAGGTGCCACTTTACAAGATGCGGATTTAAGAAATGCCTTGTTAAATTATGCCAATTTACAAGGTGCCAATTTAAAAGGTGCCTATTTACAAGGTGCTAATTTAGAAGGTGCCAATTTAAAAGGTGTTAAGTTAAATGAAAATACCCAGATAGAAGAGAAATGGTTGAGTAATAAATTATAATTTATAAGTAAATCATGCAATTATAAAGAATTTTAAGTTTATGAGGAAGCAAGGCTTGCGCCCTACGTATACTCACATCTTGCATCTTTACTCTGCTGAGTAATTTCTGTAGAGGAATGGCGATCGCGATTTCTTGGACTACAGCAATACTATGGGAGTACTTGTTGACATTAGAACATTTTGATCCCCCCTAACCCCCCTTGAAAAACTATGCTTTATAAGGAACTCACCAAATCCTTGTATAGCTCCGGGAGAGGGGGAGCTCCGGGAGCAGGGGAGAGGGGGAGAAATTTTAAGTAAAATTACTTAATTTACCAAATAAAGTATTTTTTTATACATTATTTTTTAAAACAAAATCTGAAAAAGCACTGACCCACAAGTTATGGTTTTTGTCAAGTTTTATGTTAAGAAAGATGTTTATAAAGCATAGCTTGAAAAAGGGGGGAAAGAGCTTTATTTTGATGTCATATCAAGTTCGGGTGAATACTTACGATAAAAATGAGGTGAGGCAGGAGGCACCGAGGCACGGAGGCAAGAGAGGGAAGGAAGAAGGTATGAAGGTAGAACTTTATCATAACTAATTAAACGGACATGATATCAAACACCATAATGCGTAGACTCAGACCCTCGCACCTTTGCCAAAAGAAGAGGGGTGATGGTTGAGTCTTGAAGTCTTGAAGTCTTGAAGTCTAAAAGTAACAAGTTTTGAAGTTTTAAAGTAATGAGTTAAAGAATTAATGCTCAACCCTTAAAAATTGGTTGACCGAGTGCTACGATCTTAGGGTAAAGAGAAATGAACTTTTTCTGAGGTTAATTTAGTAAAAAGGAGTTAGATTGTTGGGTTTCGTTACCTCAACCCAACCTACTGGCTATCTGGTGGTGATTGAGTCTTGAAGTCTTGAAGTAACTCATGTAATTATAAAGAATTTTAAAGAGCTATAGTTGCTATGCTACCTACAATTACTCCTGGTATAATATCCAGGGCTGTTTCGTTCTAAAATTTTTCGTAAGCTAGAAGCTAGACACCACAAAAGTTGACGCTCTTTTTAGCTATTATTAGAAAAAAGGTGATTTATTATTAGCAAAAAATCCCTTCTCCCTGCTCCCTGCTCCCGTGCTCCGGTGCTCCTCCTCACCATTTTCTTTGTCAAGAACGAAACAGCCCTGGGGGGGGTATCAGGGCTGTTTCATTCTTAAAATTTACTAAAGTTGTAAGCATTTGATAGTAAGACTTTGAGCTGTTTTTTCTTCTGAAAAATAAATAAGGGAATTATTATTAAGAAAAAAATGTAGAATACTTGAGAAGAAAAGATTATAGTCAGCGATCGCCTGATTTTGACCAGAGAGAACGAAACAGCCCTGGGGGGGGGTATAATATAGCGATTCATAACATTTAATAACTTGGGTTCTCTTGATATTACTGGTAAATTAACATCAAACTAGGTTAGAAAGAGCGATCGCTCCTATGGTCTGGGAAGTATTACACATATTCCATATAGTAGTAGGGGCGCAAGGCTTGCGCCCTATCTTTAAAATATTAATAATAATACTAGTTGATTGTAAAAATTGATCGCCCCATAAAAGTTAGGATTAGCTAAACTAAGTAAATATTCAAAACCTGGATCAAGAGGTTAAAAGTACTCAAATAAGATAGAAATGAATTTATCAAAATCATCGACTCAAGTCAATAGTAATCGTAATTGGCGATTAAAACCAGGCTACTTTAATAAATCTGGTTCAGAATTTGAAGCAATTCAAATTCTTCTGGGTAAATTTCTCGCGGATCGCCATTCTCCAGATCCCTTGATTCATAAATCCCTTGTTGAGGAAAATCCTAATTTTGAATGGGGGAAAGGTCAACCGTTAGAAAAGGTGATAGATTCTCAAGAAGCATTTGAGTATTTAATGATGAATCCTCAATTATTTCGCAATGCGATCGCGATTATTGAACCATGGGAACACGTAGGTTATAATCCCTTAGGAGAACACGTCAGGGCTTCGGTAAATGTTGCTTACATAACTCAGAAAATAGCTGACTGTGACTCAATTTTATTTCCCTTATGGTCTTCAGGGTTATTTGATTTAAATAAGCTAGTAGCGATAATTAGTGCAGGTTTAGCTATTATAGTGGAGGGGGGAGATCCTACATTGCGGGATCCTTCTAGTTTTGAAGGATCTAAATGTTCTCATGCAGAAATGGTAAGACTGACAGAAGAGATCATTTTAGCCCGCACGCCTGTAAGTGCTATGGCAATTTTTATTTGTCTAGGACATCAATTAGCAGCTCAAGCTCATATTAGTTTAATCAGAAGAGCTGTTAAAACAGTTTTAGAATTAGATAGATTAGAAAATGATCCCGATGGCAAAGCTTTAAGAATACTTAAACGTATTTGTCAACAGATACAAAAAATTGGCAGTTCCCTACAAGTCAAGAAAAAAGATGGTCGAATTGTTGCCAACAATTGGGAAGATCCAGAATTTGCCGTGGCAGTCAATGAAGTACAGGAAGTGGGACATAGAGATTTAGTACACTATCAATCTCCTGATATTGATGCTTCTGGCATTCCCGAAGAATTAATTCTCGCCCATGAGGTGGCCGCTGATGAACATGAAGGCGTCATAGATACATCTATTGAGTACGAACAAAAACTGAATATTTCCATGTTCCATACCGATGAAGTGAATGAAGAAGCTATTTTGTTTGCCAATTGGGCTTATCGTTTAATTCATAACGCCTTGATTCCTTGTCGGCATATTGTGGCGAATAGTTCTTTATCTTGGTTAATCAAGCTTCCTGATGCTATAGAAATTTTGTGTTCAACTACTGATAATGACCAAGTTATCACTGAGTGTTCGGCTACTTGTATTAACTATAAAGATTTTGAGAGTAAAGAGGTTCGTCGTTCTTTCACCTGTCAATTTCATCCAGAACTACTTGCCGATTTGCGTGTAGTGGGTAAGCGTCAACCTCCTTCCTATGAAGAGTTAAAAGTAGACGATGGCGCTAGATTATTTGTTCGACTACTCTATGAAGGTTTGCACGAATAATAGTTAAACTATATATAATAATGTTAACTTATGTTAAACAAGTTAACATTATTTTCATTTTATTCTTTGACTATTTTATCTCAAAGATGTTCATCAAAAGCTTATCTAGAGAGTGTTTTACTTTTTTTGAGGAGATAAAATCAAAAAAAATCTTGCAAAAACAGACTTTGATATGGTAACATTATAAATTGTGACCATCATGGAGAGATGGCCGAGCGGTTGAAGGCGCAGCACTGGAAATGCTGTTTAGCGGTAACGTTAACGAGGGTTCGAATCCCTCTCTCTCCGTACCAATTAACTAAGGTTGAAAAATATATTCAGACTCAATAGGTTCTAACTTATCTTGAGTAACTAAAGCTTGGTGAATCATCGCTAAAGTTTCAGCACGAGTAACCATTTGGTCAAAGTTAAACTCATCTTTGTTGGGATAGTTAACCACTAAACCAGACTCAATCGCAGCGGCGATCGCCGGACGTGCATATTCTGGAATCTCTTCCCAATCTGTATAGGCTTCTTGTAGGATAGTTTCAGCATTTTCACTAGGTTCTAGTTCACTGCCACTAACCAAAGATAATAAAACCTGTAGTTTAGTGATTGGTTGACCTGGTTTAAATACTTCTTCGGGATAACCTTCCAAAAACTTAGCTTGAACAGCATTTTCTATCATGATACCCATACGAGACTCTTCATCTAAGTCCTTAAATTCTTGTTCTCCCTCTTTAGCTCGTAGTTGAAAAGTTTCATTAAGAAGTACTGCATATTGTTCTCGGGTAAGATTTTCCTCTGGGTTTAAATTCTCGTCACTTGATGCTGTAATCAATTGTTCTTCAACTAAGGGAGCTATAAAAGAATAAGCCCAATAATCTTTAGTAACATCAGCATAAAGGGGAGTAACCTCTTCTGGTAGTGTCGTTTCTACCTCTGGAATAGGTTCAGGATCTATTTCTGTTTCGGTAACAGGGGGAATAGGGGGAATAGGTTCAACAGTTACTCTAGATTGAGGAATAGGTTGAGGTTGAGTTTCAACGGGGACAGGAACAATAGTGGTTGTGCTAGGTTGTGATGCTACTTGTGGAGGTTTATCTTTAATGAGATATTTAGTATCTCTAGGTTCAGTTTCTCTAGTCGGTCTATTGTTTATCGCCAAGGGAGCTTCAGTAGTGCTAGAAGTAGTTCCACTGAAAAGAGGACTAGCAAAAAAATTATCGTCTCTAGTGAGAGAATAAACTAAAATAGTACCAATTACGCCGAAGGATAAGATAACAGCGATTGTTTCATCTAAATTAAGCTTTTTATTTGGTCCAGGAGAATTAGGGTCTGAAGGTCGTTGATTAGTCATAATTATTACTTGTTGATTTCTGTAAAAATTTACTTGTTCGTAGTTTAGCAACTCAAACAAGAGAAAACAATTGATTTTATTTTGAGTATGATTTTTCTTAAATAAAATTTTGGTTAAAATAATCCCATACTAGCCTTTTTGGTGATAGGGGATATATCGGGCAAATAATGATTGAAGTTAGACGTCTTAAAAAAATATATGGTTCCACTGTGGCCATTGAAAATATAACTTTTCGGGTCCAAAAAGGAGAAATACTCGGTTTTTTAGGTCCCAATGGTGCCGGAAAAACCACTACCATGCGTATATTAGCAGGCGCTATTCCAGCTACAGCAGGTACGGCTAAAATAGCAGGTTATGATGTTCACAATCAAGGCATGGAAGTTAAAAAACGTATTGGTTACTTACCAGAAACACCACCCCTTTATCCAGGAATGACGGTAGAAGGATTTCTCAATTTTGTGGCCCAAATCAAGGGAGTTAGCCCAAAAAACCGCTCCAAAAGAATCAAAGAAGTAATTAAAAGATGTAGACTACAAGAATATTATGATGTACTTATTCATAAACTCTCGAAAGGTTATCGCCAAAGGGTAGGAATAGCTCAAGCTTTAGTACATAATCCTCCAGTAATTATCCTCGATGAACCGACGGCAGGATTAGATCCTCTAGAAATTATAGCGGTACGAGAACTGATTCGGAGTTTGCGCCAAGAACATACGATTATTTTATCAACTCATATATTACCAGAAGTGAGTATGACTTGCGATCGCGTCACCATTATCAACAGAGGAAGGGTAATCAAGAGTGGTCGTTTAGATAAACTGATGGCAGAATTAGCTCAGAGTTTTAGCTATGAATTAGAAATAGAAGGTGCAACAGAAAACTTAATCACCGACTTACAAAGGATTCCTGGAGTATCTCAAGTTAAGCTTCATTCAAATCCTAATACTACTCGATTTAAACTAGAAATCAACTGTACACCTAATCAAGAACCAGGCAAAGAAATAGCTAAGGTAATTGTTAATTATCACGGTTTAAATCTCTACGAAATGCGCCGCCATCGTCCTAGTTTAGAGGATATTTTCTTGCAACTAACGGCCTAAGCTCAGATCTTGTCTGAGTTAATTGTTTATATCAAAATATATCAAACTATTAAGAAAGATTAACCAAAATTAAGCAATATTAAGCAAGATTTAAACTAGGTGGAAAAGAAGATTAAAATATAGAGATTAGGAGGGAAAAAGATTAAAAATCAAAGTATGCAAAGCTTAGATAGCCCAAAAATAGAAACAATTCTAGAGTTTGAAAAACTACAACAAATTCTGCGCGATCGCTGGTCAGAAACAGACATCTTAGAACAAGATGACCATGATATTCTGGTGATTCCCTCCTTCAGCATTAACCAAGAAGTGGGTCAAACCGTGCCTGGGTTTCTTCACTATGAAGAGAGATTATTATTTTCCCTAATTAGATTACGTAACCCTCACACACGTCTAATTTACGTGACAGCTTTACCCCTGTCACCGATGATTATTGACTACTATCTACAATTACTGCCAGGGATACCTTTTTCCCACGCCCGCCAACGCTTACTCTTACTCTCTACCTATGACGCTTCATTTAAACCCTTAACAGAGAAAATCCTTCTGAGACCTCGTTTAGTAGATAGAATTCGTCGGGCGATGCGTCCTAATAAATCCTATATAGTCTGCTTTAATTCTACATACTTAGAACAAGAATTATCAACTCAACTAAATATTCCACTTTTCGCCTGTAGCCCTAACTTACTTTATTGGGGGTCAAAAAGTGGCAGTCGTGAGATTTTTCAAGAATGTGAAATTCCCCATCCCGATGGCAGTCTCAAACTCAATAGCGTTGAAGCAGTAGTAGAAGAAGCCGCGCAATTGTGGCAACGTCAACCCCAATTAAAACGCATAGTTGTAAAACTCAATGATGGTTTTTCTGGGAAAGGCAATGCAATTTTAGACCTAAGACCTTTTGATTCTCCCCATAGTTTTACCGAAAGAGTTAACGCTGTGCGTCAGGGGTTAGAGGTGATGAATTTCCAAACTAGTACAGAAAACTGGTCAAGTTTTTCTCGGCGTATTTCTCAACTAGGTGCCATTGTTGAAGCTTTTATTGAAGGTGAAGAAAAACGCTCCCCCAGTGTTCAAGGTTATATTACTCCTGATTCTCAAGTAGAAATAATTTCTACCCACGACCAAATTTTAGGAGGTTTAGACGGCCAAGTTTATCTAGGTTGTCGTTTTCCTGCCGATGATGCCTACCGCTTACAATTACAAAAAATTGGTCTAAAAATTGGTCAAGCTTTAGCAGCTAAAGGCGCTATGGAACGTTATGGAGTTGATTTTATCGCCGTCCGTAAAGGCAAAACCTGGGATATTCAAGCGATTGAGATTAACCTCCGTAAAGGTGGTACTACTCACCCTTTTATGACTCTTAAGCTTCTTACTAACGGGACTTATGATTATCAAAGTGGTTTATTCTATAGTCCTGAAGGAATACGTAAGTACTATATGGCTTCAGATAACTTATCTAAACCTGAATATATGGGACTCTTGCCTAATGATTTAATGGATATTGTGGCCCAACATAGTCTTCATTTTGATGTAAGTACCAAAACAGGAACCGTCTTCCATTTGATGGGGGCACTTTCGGAGTTTGGTAAATTGGGATTAACCAGTATTGGTAATTCTTGGGAAGAGGCTGAGGCAATTTATGCAGAAGTAGAAAGAGTATTAGATTTAGAGACTTCTTCTCATGCTAATTTTGGTATTTCTTCAAGTTTACCAATTACTTGGAATTAGTTTATAGGGAACAGGGAATAGCCACAGAAGGCGCAAGTATGAGCCACACAAGAGCGCAAGTATGAGCCCCACAAGGGCGCAAGTATGAGCCCCACAAGGGCGCAAGTATGAGCCACACAAGAGCGCAAGTATGAGCCCCACAAGGGCGCAAGTATGAGCCCCACAAGGGCGCAAGTA
>NZ_JALKVM010000321.1:0-8022 GCF_057440575.1 Johannesbaptistia floridana | reverse complement strand
GTAATGAGTAATGAGTAATGAGTAATGAGTAATGAGTAATGAGTAATGAGTAAGACTGAGGTTTCCTCCCTGTCTTGATGATAGATCTCAAAATTGACTCAGAAAATTTTTGTTAACCTAGTAGGTAATCATATACGCTAATATACCTATATCAACAATCATAATAATGAATCAAGTTGACTATCTTCGTATCAGTCTCATTGACCGTTGTAACTATCAATGCCAATATTGTATGCCCGAAGGCAGCGAATTAAATTATATCTTAGGCCAAGAAATCTTAACTCGTTCAGAAATACTAACACTTTTACAAGAAGTATTTATTCCCCTAGGCTTTAAGAAATTTCGTTTAACTGGTGGAGAACCTTTGTTACGACCTGATATTATTGATATAGTTAGAGAGATAGCGACAATAGAGGCAACAGAAGACTTATCTATGACTACTAATGCCTTCTTATTAGCATCTATGGCAGAAGATTTATACAATGCTGGTTTAAAACGGATTAATATAAGTTTAGATTCTCTTAATCCCGATAACTTTGCTCGAATCATTGGGAAAAACAGCCGCAACTATTGGGAGAAAACTTGGTCAGGTATTCAAGCTGCCGCTAAAGTAGGTTTTAATCCCTTGAAATTGAATGTTGTGGTAATTCCTGGAGTAAACGATAGTGAAATTCTAGATTTAGCTGCTTTGACTATTAATAATAATTGGCATGTAAGATTTATTGAATTTATGCCCATTGGTAATGGTACATTATTTCAAGAAAAAGCCTGGATAAGTTCAGCAGAATTAAGAGAACAAATTGGCCAAACTTGGGGTATAGAAACATCTCAGGTAAAAGGAAATGGTCCTGCTGATGTGTTTACAATCCCTGGCGCTAAGGGCACTCTAGGTTTTATTAGTCAAATGTCTGAATGTTTCTGCGATCGCTGTAACCGTATGCGTCTCTCGGCTGATGGTTGGTTACGTCCTTGTTTACTCAATGAAACTGGTCAAATTGATTTAAAAACCTCTCTCCGTAATGGAGTATCTACAAACAAAATTAAAGGTCAAGTTGCCGATATTTTGGCGATTAAACCAGAAATTAACTTTAAACAACGAGAATCGGGAACTAATGACATAGGTTACTCTCGAACTATGTCTCAAATAGGTGGGTAAAATTTTTGCTTTTATCCTTCATCTTATCAAGTAGCCTATAAACTATACTAAATGTAAAAATTGCACAGTGCAATTGCCATCTTAAGTTTATGGCAGTTTACCAATTAATATAACTGGAGATAAATTTTGTGAGTAAGTTAACAGGTAAAAAACTAATTAAGGCTTGTATTAAAAGTGTTAAACAGGTTTTGACGGCAAAAGGTTTTAATCCTAATATTCGGAATATAGATAAAGAACTAGACTATTGTATTAAAGCAATTATTGCCGAATCTTCCTCAGGAGAAATTAATCCTGAAGAATTGGGTCAAGATTTAGGAGAAAAAATTACTAATCTCTCTCACCAGGCAGGTAAGACTATTGTAGATAAAGAAGTAGTTAGACAAATATATTTGTTAATTGAAAAGGAAAAGCAAGCGCCAACTACTAGTAAAAAGAAAGTTGATAAAGTGATTTCTGTATATAAACCAGAAACAACTCCTACAATAGCAGAAACTACTAGTGAAGATGTCTCCACAGAAACTCCAACTTCTGAAGAAACTACCAGCGAAGCTGCCTCTACAGAAACTCCAACTTCTGAAGAAACTACCAGCGAAGCTGCCTCTACAGAAACTGCTACTTCTGAAGAAACCACTAGCGAAGCTGCCTCTACAGAAACTGCTACTTCTGAAGCAACCACTAGCGAAGCTACCCCTACAGAAACTGCTACTTCTGAAGAAACTACCAGCGAAGCTGCCTCTACAGAAACTGCTACTTCTGAAGCAACCACTAGCGAAGCTACCCCGACAGAAACTCCAACTTCTGAAGAAACCACCAGCGAAGCTACCTCTACAGAAACTGCTACTTCTGAAGCAACCACTAGCGAAGCTACCCCTACAGAAACTGCTACTTCTGAAGAAACCACTAGTGAAGAGGCTAAAAATGCTTCTAATCAGCCAAGCAGTCTCAAAGATAGAATCAGTGAAGATATTAAAACTGCTATGAAAGCTAAGGATAAACTGCGTCTAGAAACCGTAAGAAGCATTAAAAAAGTTATCCTAGAAAAAGAAACCGAAACTCGTGCTACTGGTCAAGAAACATTGACTCCAGAACAAGAACTCGATATTCTCTCTCAACAAGCTAAACAACGTCGGGATTCTATAGAACAATATAAAAAAGCAGGACGAGATGATTTAGCTGAAAAAGAAGAGCAAGAATTAGCAATTATTGAAACCTATCTACCTAAACAATTATCTGATGAAGAGTTAACTGGTATTATTGAGCAAATTATTGCTGAAGTGGGCGCTAGTTCACCTTCTGATATGGGAAAAGTTATGGGACCAGCTATGAAACAACTAAAAGGACGTGCTGATGGTAAGAAAGTACAATCTCTAGTCAAAGAAAAATTAGGCTAAATTACCAGGGGTTAGCATTAATTCTTTAACTCATTACTCATTACTTATTACTCATTACTCAACCACCACTAGTAACATTAGGTAAAGATGCAAGATCGGGGTTGGGGGGATCTAATCTGCTTCTATATTTTTAGCATTTTTTAATCAATTTGATATTATATAGCAGTACTTGTTGACATGTTTGACATTTTGATCCCCCCTAACCCCCCTTGAAAAAGGGGGGAAAGAGCTTTATTTTGATGTCAAACACCATAATGCGTAGACTCAGATCTTTCACCAGAACTTATGTACTGGTGGAAGATGTGAGTTTAGGGTCAACAAATTTTAAACGGCGATCGCATTAATTCTTTAACTCATTACTTAAAGACGTAAAGACTTCAAAACTTCTTACTTCAAAACTTCTTACTTCAAAACTTCAAAACTCATTATTCATCCACGAGTAACATTTGGTATAGATGCAAGATTTGAGTAGACAAAAGCTCTTATTGAACAAAAAACTATGTTATTGTAGCGGATAATATTTTTATATATCATAAACCGAAAAAATCTCTACAAGATGGCAATTTTAATCAGAAAAAGCAAAAAAATAAGATGACTCAAGTAGGTATAGCAGCAGGTTCACAAATAGCAGCAGATGCCGGAATAGCGATCGCCGCGAAGGGAGGTAATGCAGTAGATAGTGCGATCGCAACTACTTTAGTATCTCTTTGTACTGAACCAGGAATAGTTGCACCAGGAGGAGGAGGGTTTTTAACTATCTGTGATGGACAACAACCACCAGTAGTGATTGATGCCTATGCCGAAATACCAGCAAAGTGTATCAACCATCAACAATTAATTCAAAGCACTCAGCCTGTGTTTTTAGACTATGGTGGTGGCATGGAAACTTTAATTGGTTATGGTTCAATTGCTACTCCCGGTATTTTCGCAGGTTTGGCCCTAGCTTCTCAAAAATATGGTAAACTCCCTTGGGCAAAACTGCTAGAACCAAGTATAAATTGGGCTAAACAGGGATTTCCTTTGTCATTGGCGGCAGCTAATTACTTAAAAGAAACTCAAACAGCAATTTTTGATTGGAATCCACTTAGTTATCAAGCACTACATCATCCTGATGGCACTTGTTTACAACAAGGCGAAATTGTCTACATACCCTATTTAGCGGAAACTCTTATAGATATCGCCGAGAAAGGAGCAAGTATATTCTATCAAGGAGAATTAGCGGACAAAATAGTTAAAGAAATTCAAGCTAATAACGGTTTTCTTAGGACCACAGATTTAGCTAACTATCAAGCCATAGAGCGATCTCCCGTAACAATTCGCTATCAAGATTGGGAAATTATTACTAATCCATCCCCGGCGATTGGTGGTGTCTGTTTAGCCTCTATGTTACTTCTAGCAGACCAACAATCTTTACAAACAACAGATCCAGAAACAGTCAAAATTATCACTAATATTCAAAATATAGTTTTTAATCAACGTCAACAAAACTTATATTTAGCAAAATTCGGAGAAATTGAGCATTTTAAGCAATCTCCCTCTACTATTCACGCTTCTGCTGTAGATAGCAATGGTTTATCTTGTTCTATCACCGCTTCAGCAGGTTATGGATCTGGAGTAATGATTACCGAAACAGGTTTGTGGTTTAATAACTCTCTAGGAGAAATAGAATTACACCCCCAAGATTTGAATAGTCTCAAACCTGGTCAGCGTTTAGTATCAAATATGGCCCCAACTATAGCTAAACATGAGGATGGTACAATTTTAGCTATAGGATCTCCTGGAGCATCTCGCATTACCACAGCGATCGCTCAAGTATTAATTAATTTTATTCAGTTAAATATGTCTTTAACTGAAGCCATAGCTGCACCCCGTCTTCATGTAGAAATCTTTGAAGATGATTTGACTGTGGCTTTTGAACCTGGTTTAGATCTCAGTCTGGTTAGGGGCTTCAAATTACGTCCTTTTCCCGAGTTATCTATGTATTTTGGCGGAGTTCAAGCTGCTTTATGGAGTCCCGAAACAGGTTTAAGTTATGTTGCCGATCCTCGTCGTGTTGGTGGAGTTGGCAGATGGAAGAGTTAGGGCGATTCTGTACTTCACTTGCTTTAGAATTACCGTAGCATAATTTTGCACAAAAAAAACTAAAGCTAAAATCAACATCTGTTTAACCTCTTTAACTTCAGGAAATAGACTGTATCAATTCTCCCAAATAAAATAGCAGCAATACACTGTTTTATAACTTAAAAATTTCCTTAATTAATCCTTTTCTTTTGGAGTTGAACTAAAGTTAATCTTTAGTTTTTTAGCCCCCTACTTACCACTTTAGGAAAAATAAGTTTCTAACTGGATTGCTGCTATTTTTTTGGACGAGACAGAATTATATTTAAACAGCTTACTTACCTCTTTTTTTTCTTAACTTAAACTGACTGTTGTTTCTGCCAGGAGAAGCCTTCTTTTGCTTCTATTTGTAGAATAACATTATCTGAAGATTACTCAAACTTTTTGATACAAAACTTCATATAGCGCCTGTAGCAACCCAACACTTAACCTTCAAAGACAAGGAGTTAAATTGTTGGGTGTAGTGACCTCAACCTTATATCTTGCACTCCTAAAAAAGTACTGAAATTCGCCAACAGGCGAGAATCAATTTTTAAGCGCGATCGCATTAATTCTTTAACTCATTACTTCAAAACTTCAAAACTCATTACTTATTACTTCAAAACTCGTTACTCATGTTTGTTGGGTTATCTCCCTGCCCAACCTACAGGCTACAGGCTACCTTCAAAACTCATTACTCATTACTCATTACTTCAAAACTCATCTAAACCCTACTACAAGTATTCATGCTACCTTCTTACTCATTACTTATTACTTCAAAACTCATTACTCATCTAGGTGCGTTACGGGCTTCGCCCTAACACACCCTACTGTACTACATTACTAGCTCATATAAATCTTTAGGAAAAATTAATAGTCTCTCTTAATTCTAAATTCTTCATTCTTCAAAACTCATTACTCATCTAGGTGCGTTACGGGCTTCGCCCTAACACACCCTACTGTACTACATTACTAGCTCATATAAATCTTTAGGAAAAATTAATAGTCTCTCTTAATTCTAAATTCTTCATTCTTCATTCTTCATTCTTCAAGACTTCATTACTTCAAAACTCATCTAGGTGCGTTACGGGCTTCGCCCTAACACACCCTACTAATACTTTAGTACAAGGTTACTGATTCTTTGAGGTGAGGCTGAGGTACTAGGCAAAAGTACTACTAAAGATAGATGCTGATAATTATCATAAATAGCTATTTTTAAGTATAAGTGAAATTTATATTTACTAACATTTTAGATATATAGACAATATGACTAATTCCGTAGAATTTAAATTATTTGCACCTTACAATCAAGAAGCAGCAGTGATAGGTTGTTTTTCTGACTGGCAACCGATTAGTATGAAAAAAGACCAGTCAGGCTATTTTAGAACTACTGTAGAACTAGAAGATGGTAAATACAATTATAAGTTTAAAGTGCGTTCTAAAAGCTGGTTTTTAGAACCAGATCAATGGGTTGATATTATCGATCCTTATGCCACTGATATAGACGAATATAATCAAACTAGTGTATTGCGTATCAAAGATGGACAAAAAATAGTAGATACCTATGTCTGGAAAAATGATGATCATCATTTACCCGGAGATCATGAGTTAGTAATTTATGAACTACACATAGGAGATTTTTCTGGAGGAGAAAGCGATGAGAAATCCCGAGGAAAGTACCAGCATGTGACGGAGAAATTAGACTATTTACAAGAATTAGGTATTAATTGCTTAGAATTGATGCCTGTGAAGGAAAACCCAGGGGAGTACAGTTGGGGTTACAGTCCCCAACACTTTTTTGCCGCTGAGTCTAATTATGGTTCTACTTCGGATTTGAAGGGCTTAATTGATGAGTGTCATGGGAGAGGGATAAGAGTAATTTTAGATGGTATTTATAATCATAGTAATACTGATTGCCCTTTAACTCAAATAGATCATGACTACTGGTTTCACCACCATCCCACTGATTCAGAGAATAGCTGGGGACCAGAATTTAATTATGAACATTACGATGAAAATTTAGATATTAAACCAGCTTGGCAATTTGTGCGGGATACACTGGAATATTGGATTAAAGAATATCATATTGATGGCATTCGATACGATGCCGCTAAACAAATTGGCAACTATGATTTTATGCACCAGATTGTTCAAGAAACTAAAAAATTTGCTGGTGCAAAACCATTTTATAATATTGCTGAATATATTCCTGAAGATCCAGCGATTACTAACCAAGATGGTCCCATGGATGCTAGTTGGCATTATACTTTTTATCACAATCTTAAAGAACATCTCTGTGGCGATCGCTTTGATTTAGAACAATTACAAATAGCGATAGATGGTAAGCGTCAAGGATTTTTAGGGGCTACGAATATAGTTAATTATCTCTGTAATCACGATCATCAACGTTTAATGGTAGAATTAGCTAACCGTGATATTTTTGGAGAAGCAGCCTTTAAACGTCTCAAATTAGGGGCCGCTATCCTGATGACCGCAGTTGGTGTACCTTTACTTTGGATGGGAGAAGAATTTGGTGATTATCACCCATTAACCCAAGAAACTAGTCCAATTGACTGGAATTTGCTAGAAAATGAGATAAATCAGCAGTTATGTAGTTATTATCAGGGCTTAATTAACTTACGTAAATATAATCATGCCCTTTATACCGAAAATATCGAATTTTTCCACACTGATTCAGAGTCAAAGGTAATCGCCTATATCCGTTGGAATAGCGAAGGATCAAGAGTAGTAGTAATTGCTAATTTCTCTAACCAATATTTAGCAGGTTATAAAGTAAAAAACTTTCCTGAGGGGGGAACTTGGCATGAATGGACAAATGACTATGACCAAGAAGCAGGAGAAGCAGAAATGATGATTGATTTACCAGAATACGAAGCTAAGGTATTTGTACAATAAAAATTCTCTAAACAATATAAAATAGCAGCAATACACTGATTTATAACTTAGAGATTTCCTTAATTAATTATTTGGGTTTGGAGTTGAACTAAAGTCAATCTTTAGTTTTTTAGCTCCCTACTTACCACCTTAGGAAATATAAGTTTCTAATTGGATTGCTGCTATTTTGTTGGACGAGACAGAATGGAATATAAACAGCTTACTTACCTCTTTTTTTCTTAACTTAAACTGCCTGTTGTTTCTGCCAGGAGAAGCCTTTTTTTTGCTTCTATTAAAAGAATAACATCATCTAGGCATCATCAGCAATTCTTGATACAAAACTTCATATTATCTCAGAATATAGAGCTTTAAAAGAGATAAAAAATAAAAATATAAGGAAAAACCAGATCTTGATATCCAACTAAAAGATTCTCTAAACAATATAAAATAGCAGCAATACACTGATTTATAACTTAGAGATTT
>NZ_JALKVM010000320.1:0-8036 GCF_057440575.1 Johannesbaptistia floridana | reverse complement strand
TGCGCCCTCTCCTTCCTGCGGCTTGCGCCCTCTCCTTCCTGCGGCTTGCGCCCTCCTTCTGCTTGCGCCCTCCTGGGGCTTGCGCCCTCTCCTTCCTGGGGCTTGCGCCCTTTGCCGGCGGCTGGCGCCCTCCTGGGGCTGGCGCCCTCCTGGGGCTTGCATCCCCTAAAGGCTTGCTAAATATCTTGCCACTGTAGGCGGACAAACTTAGCATCACGACCCAAAAAATCTTGAGTAGTTTCCACAGATACTAACTTCAAATTAAAAGGAATCCCTGTAGTTAAATATTTTTGCACTAATTGTCCCACTTCCGGTGCCAATTCCATAGCTAGTTTAGTAGTTACGCCGAAGCCTAACAATTGGCTAAAAAAATCACGTGGCAAGATAAACTGATTGGTAAAAGCAAATCCAGTCGCTAACAGCATCCCTACAGATAAATTAGTTCCACAACGAGGATGTACAGCTAATTGCCATTCTCCCGCTTTAAATCGCCTTAGGGCTTCATTTACTGCTTGAGATAAACTTGATGGAGACACATTGCCGTATAGATAAAAACCTTGTTCAGTAGATAACCCTCCCAAATTTTGCTCATCTTTATCATTATTTAATTGCCAGATAGTTCCGTGTTCCAAAGCATGGACTTGACGTAGCATTAATAATTCTTTTAAACCAGGTATAAAGCCTATATTTTTTAAAAGTTGACTATCTTGGTCTATAGTTGGTTGAAAGTATACGGATTCCCAGTAGTTTTGATGTTTAGCTGTATTCATGGTCATTGCTGAATCGATGTGGTGAAAATTGGACTTTTATTATAACTATTCGATTATTTAGTTTAGTTAGATTTATCTACAAAACAAAGATAAAAGCCAGGGCGTTAGAACATGATCATAACTCAATGCTTAGGTAATTCTGAATTGATTTGAGTTTCTTGATTAAATTCTGGTTTGATTTCTTCATTAATGGGACAACAGTTGACATCGTCAATACAAATCTTTCCCCATTGTAATGCCCAGCGCAAAAGTTCTACACGGTTTCCTGTGGAGGTTTTATTTAAAATGTTAGTAATGTGGTTATCTACAGTGCGCTTACTAATTTCTAAACGTTGAGAAATTTCTAGATTAGTTAGACCATCAGAGACTAACTCTAAAATTTCTAACTCTCTTTCTGAAAGATTGACGCCTTTTTTGTTCTTCCTGGTATTCATAAGTATTTATTCCTTAGCAAATTTACTCACCTTTACTGGTTTTATTGTAAATGAAGATTAAAAAAGACGCCGAAAATTTATATTTTTTTGATATTCTACATAAAAAACTAGGAGAAACTATGAAGGTGAGTAGACCTACTGTTATCTGTTTGGGAGAGATTCTCTTTGACTGTTTAGCTGATGATGTTGCAGCATCTTGGGAAGAAGTGAACTCTTATTCATCCTATCCAGGAGGAGCAATTGCTAATGTGGCTTGTGCTTTAGTTAAATTGGGCACAACAGCAGCTTATGTAGGGAGTATTGGCGCCGATTCAGCCGGAAGAGAATTAAAAAAGTTATTGGAAACAGTAGGAGTAGATACCACAGGCGTAGTTATTCATCCTAGTGCTCCAACACGCCAAGTGTACGTGTTACGTTCTGCTGAAGGAGATCGCCTTTTTGCGGGATTTGGAGATCAACCTCCAGATATCTTTGCCGATGCCTATTTATCTCCTACTGATTTACCCGAGGAATTATTTGTCAATGGGGAGTTTTTGGTATTAGGGACTTTGGAATTAGCCTATCCCTTGACTTGTGAAGCAATTTGGCGCAGCATTGAATTAGCCGACCGTTATGATCTAAAAATTGTTCTAGATGTGAATTGGCGTCCCATGTTTTGGCCTAATCCCGATGCTGCTAAGCCGATGATTCAGAAATTAATCAAATCTGTGGATTTTGTGAAACTCTCAGCAGAAGAAGCTTTATGGTTATTTGATACTAAGGATGCTGGCGCTATTGTTCATCGTTTTGGTACTCTAGAGGGGGTAATTGTTACTAATGGTGCTGAAACTGTAAGTTACTGTCTCAGCAACAGTGAAGGCAAGGTTAATCCTCCAGTTTTCCCCGTTGTAGACACCACAGGCGCGGGAGATAGTTTTGTCGCCGGATTTATTCATCAACTCTGTCAAAGGGGGATTGGTTGTTTAGAAAATCCTGAACAAGCAAGGGAAATTGTTAGTTATGCTTGTATAGTGGGAGGTTTGACCACAACTAAACCTGGTGCTATTGATGCTCAACCTACCCCTAAGGAGGTAGAAGAGAATGGGGGAATTAAATTTTAGCTTGACTAAGTTACCAAATTTTTGTCATTATTAGGCTAAAACCTGGTAATTGAATTGTGAAGACAAGGAAGGAACGTTGGTGTGACAAGAGCGCCGGAAACCGGCGCTCTTGGTAGCCCACCTTTGACAGGGAAGAGGGAACAGAGATGACCATCAGTTTTTTAGTTAATTTGATAATATCCAGTTTAAATGCGTATTAGCTTATTACTGTTAACTAATTTGATGGCGATTAATTTCCGCTTCAAGTTGAAAAAGATTTTGGATTCTCGCTTCGGTAGAAGGATGAGTAGCAAATAAATTCCCCAAAAACTGACCAGATATGGGATTACTGATTAATAATGGCTCAAAGGCTGGATTTCCTCCCATAGGCATCTGTCTTCCTTGGGTTTCTAAACGCTCTAAAGCACGAGCTAAAGCCCGAGGATTCTTGGTTAATTTGGCTGCACCTGCATCAGCGGCAAATTCTCTAGTACGAGAAATCGCTAATTGAATCACTGTTGCAGCAATCGGGGCTAGTATCACCGTCAAGAGTATACCAAAAATATTACCACCGCGATCGCCATCTCTAGAACTCCCTCTAAACCACATACTATAACTCAACATTTGTGCTAAGTATGAAATAGCTCCGGCTACTGTTGCCGCAACTGTTTGGGTAAGAGTATCTCGGTTACGTATATGACTTAATTCATGAGCGATTACCCCCTCTAATTCATCGGCTGGGAGTAAATTAATAATACCCTGTGTCATAGCAACGGCTGCATGGTGAGGATCTCGCCCTGTAGCGAAGGCATTAGGGGAATTTGTGGGCACAATATATATACCCGGCATAGGCATCCCCGCTTCCTGGGTTAACTTTTCTACCATGGCATAAATTTCTGGTGCTTGGGCACGGTTTAAGGGTTGAGCTTGATAGGCGGATAAAGCAATACGATCTGAAAAAAACCAGGATCCCAGGTTAGTTACGGCAGCTAAAACTAAACCTACTAACGCTCCTGTTGTTCCACCGATAACATAATAGCTGATGCTAATCAATAGAGCGCTTAATACAGCTAACAATATTAAAGTTTTTAGTTGATTCATAGGAATAACTCTAATTATTTTTTCTAACTATCATATTATTGAACAAAAGTACTGATAATTTGGTTAAAATTCATAAAAATTATTAAGCATAACAACTACATTCTAATTTTTGCCAAAAGTTAAGTAAACTAGTTGCAGTTTGGATAAAAGGTAAATTTATCTAAAATATCTTAAAATACTTACCATAAACAAAAATTCATAAAACTAAAATGTCCACATTTCAGGCTAAACCACCTTTAGAGTTTATTCCTCCTAATCTTAACCCCCTAGTATTAAATGCAGGACGCTTAATATTACCCTGGTGGATAAAACTGCAAACTAATATTACACAAATAGACACCAAGGGAACAGAAACCTTAGTTAAACTATATCAAGATTTTGCTCAAGAAAAAGTACGTTTCCTGATGGCTTTTCGTCACCCAGATAGTGATGATCCCATCTGTTTAGCATACATGATGTGGAAGATAATTACTAAAGAACTGCGTCAACAAGGTAAAGATGGACCTAATCTCGCCCATGCTCATTTTATTTTTGATCGCGGTATTCCTCTTTGGGCAGGAGAATGGACAGGTAGTCTCTACGCTAACTTAGGTGGTAGCTCCATCCAACGGGGTAAACTAGATTGGGAGGGTTTACGCTCAGCACGAGAACTCTTTTTAAATGGTAAATTTCCTATGGCTGCCTCCCCAGAAGGCGCTACCAATGGGCATAGTCAAATTATCAGCCCTCTAGAGCCAGGAATCGCTCAATTAGGCTTTTGGTGTGTAGAAGATCTCGAAAAAGCCCAAAGACAAGAAAAAGTGGTGATTTTGCCCATAGGAATTCAATACTATTACGAAGATTCTCCCTGGGGTGCAATCTCCTCTTTGTTGAGTAAACTTGAACAGGATTGTGGTTTAAAGTCTGAAAAAGTATCTAATCCAACTCCCGAATCTCTCTATCCTCGACTTTATCAACTAGGAGAATATTTATTAGAGTTGATGGAAAACTTCTATAAAAAATACTATCATCAAAAAATAGAACCAAAGGGTGATACTCTCCCAGAAAGATTACCACAATTACTAGATACAGCTCTAAAAGTCGCTGAAACTTATTTTTCTATCACTCCTAAAGGTAATTTTAGCGATCGCTGTCGTCGTTTAGAGCAAGCAGGCTGGGATTATATCTATAGAGAAGATTTCAAAAACCCTAAAAATTTACCTCCCATTGAACAAGGTTTAGGTAATTTGGTAGCCGAAGAAGCTAATTTAAGAATGTGGCACATGAGAATAGCTGAAACTTTTGTGGCAGCAACTGGCTCTTATGTTAAAGAAAACCCCTCCGTGGAGCGCTTTGCCGAAACAACTCTCTTATTATCAGATTTAGTAGCTAAACTCAAAGGCGTTAACGCTTTTCCTCGTCCTAAGTTAGGTAAACAACGGGTAGAAATTACTATTGGTACACCTATTTCCGTGAGCGATCGCATATCTGATTATCGCACTAGTCGTCGTCGAGCCATTCTTAATTTAACTCAAGATTTACAACAGGATTTAACTAAATTAATCAATATAGTTTAATATAAATGTCTTAGTATTATTAAAGTATCTTACCTATGGATTTTGTCTTATCCAATCAAACTGAGTCTAAACAAATATCGACAATCCCGCCAGTAGGTTCAATTGTCAAATGTAGAGAACGTCATTGGGTAGTATTACCTTCTGACCGAGAAAACCTCATACAGCTACGTCCTTTATCGGGAAGTGAAGAACAAATTTGTGGGATTTATACTATCTTAGGAGAAAAAATTGAATCAGCTACCTTTGCGCCTCCTCAACCCGAATACTTACGTAATCACCAAGCAGGAAAATTATTACTAGATGCCGCGAGACTAAATCTCCGTAGTGGTGCCGGACCATTTCGTTGTTTAGGTCGTCTCTCAGTGCGCCCTCGCCCTTATCAACTTGTACCATTATTAATGGCCTTAAGACAAGAAACAATTAGATTGCTGATAGCTGATGATGTAGGAATTGGCAAAACAATAGAAGCTTCTTTAGTTGCCAGGGAAATGTTAGATAGGGGAGAAATACGGCGTATAGGTGTTCTCTGTCCTCCTCAATTATGCGATCAATGGCAGCTTGAATTAAAGCAAAAATTTAATATAGAGGCAGTAGTAATACGTTCAGGCACAGTAGGGAAGCTTGAAAAAGAATTACCCCTGGGAGATAGTCATATTTTTAGTTACTATCGCCATATCATAGTAAGTTTAGATTATGCAAAATCAGACCGTCGTCGAGCCAGTTTTTTAGCTCATTGTCCCGATTTAGTGATAGTAGATGAAGTTCATACTGCCACTCAAAGACAAGAAGGCGCAACACAACAGCGATATCAGTTAGTGAGCAAATTGGCAGAAAATCAAGAGCAACATCTGATTTTGTTAACGGCTACTCCTCATAGTGGCATTGAGCAATCTTTTCTATCTATTTTGGGGTTTTTACGTCCTGAGTTTAGTGATTATTCTCTAGATGATTTACCAGAAAATCAGCGTATTGAACTAGCTAAATACTTTGTACAACGCAGAAGAGCAGATGTTCAAGATTGGATGAATGAAAACACACATTTTCCCCAGCGAGAATCATTAGAATATGCTTATCCCTTATCTAGAGAATATCGAAATTTATTTGAAGATGTCTTTGATTTTGCTAGAGGGTTAGTGCAATCTGTAGATGAAAGTTTAAGTTATGCCCAGAAAAGAGGGAGATATTGGTCAGCTTTAGCCATTATTCGTTGTGTTATGTCTTCACCGCCTGCGGCGATCGCCACTTTATCGAAACAAACCCAGAAGAAAAGCGATCCCACGGAACTAACTAAAAATATAGATGAATTAAACTTATCTTATGATGACCTTGCTTCTCCCTATATTGATGATGCCACAGAACAAGAAAAATCAGTAGATGTAGTACCATCAGTAGTAATAGAACAGGGAACACAAAGTTACCAAAGTTGGGAAAAACGTAAATTAAGAGAATTTGTCAAGTTAGCTAAGGAATTAATAGGGGAAAAAGACCAAAAACTCCAACAAACAATTAAATTAGTCAAAAAATTACTGCAAGAAGGTTATCAACCTATTCTTTGGTGTCGCTACATAGCTACAGCTAATTACTACGCCCAAGCTTTACAAGAAGCCTTAGAAAAGAAACGAGGTAGTCAAATAAGGATTATTGCTATTACTGGGGAATTATCAGATTCAGAAAGAGAAGTGAGACTAGAAGAATTGAAATCCTATGCCCAACGAGTATTAGTAGCCACAGATTGTCTCAGCGAAGGAATTAACCTCCAAGAAGATTTTAACGCTTGTTTGCATATAGATTTACCTTGGAATCCTAATCGTTTAGAACAAAGAGAGGGGAGAATAGATCGCTATGGACAACCTTTATCTCAAGTTAAATGTATTTTGATATATGGTGAGGATAATCCGGTAGATGGAGCCATACTTGAAGTGTTGTTACGCAAAGCAGTAACAATCCATCGCAGCTTAGGCATTAGTGTACCAGTAACGATGCAGAGTAGTAGCGTTCAAGAAGCTATTTTTAAGTCTTTATTTGAACATTCTACAAGAGAACGTCAATTAAGCCTGTTTGATTATTTAGAAGAAGATTCCCCAATTCAACAACTTCATGATAATTTTGATAGAACAGTGGAAAGAGAAAAGCAAAATCGCACTCGTTTTGCTCAAAGGGCGATTAAACCTGAGGAAGTTAAACAAGAATTAAGAGAATCAGATGAAATACTTGGCAATGAAAAAGATGTAGAAAGATTCGTTATCAATGCTTGTGAAAAATTAGGTACACCCCTAGTTAAGAAAAAACAATGGTGGGAGTTAGTGACTATTCCTGCCTGTCTCCAGCCTACGATTGGGGATAAATCCCGTAAAATAGCTTTTACCACTCCTGTAGCTTCTGAGGTGGAATACATCGGCAGAAATCATCCCCTTGTGGAAGGATTAGCCCGTTATCTATTTGAGGAAGCTTTAGAAAATTCTGAAGCTATAGCGGCTCGTTGTGGTGTAACTATCACTAATGCTGTTACTAAACCTACTTTTATATTTTTACTGCGATTGAGACATTTACTGACAGGCAATAAAACCAATCCTCTGTTAGCAGAAGAATGTTTAGTCAGAGGTTTTACAGGCACACCGAATAATCCTCAATGGTTGTCAGCAGAAGATACTTTAAACTTATTAGATAATGCTGTACCGACTGGAGATATAAAGTATGATCAAAAACAAGAATGGGTAAAAAAAGTACTCAATAGACTGGATGAGTTAACACCTAGTTTAACAGCGATCGCCAGCTCTAGGTCAGAGGATTTACTACAATCTCATCGAAGAGTCAGAAAATTTACTAAAGAAGGTACATTTCGCCAAGTAGAACCTCAATTACCTATGGATATTTTAGGTATTTATATACTCCTCGGTTCGTAGTTGGACTTTAGTCCAAAAGCATAATCGGGCTTTAGCCCTACTACAAACTTGGTTCGTAGTTGGACTTTAGTCCAAAAGCATAATCGGGCTTTAGCCCTACTACAAACTTGGTTCGTAGTTGGACTTTAGTCCTAGAATATAATCGGGCTTTAGCCCTACTACAAACTTGGTTCGTAGTTGGACTTTAGTCCTA